>NZ_JBPQTQ010000061.1:0-33285 GCF_051386415.1 Streptomyces sp. URMC 129 | reverse complement strand
GGGGTGATCACTCCGGGGGCCGATGCCCGCGAGGGGGTGCGGGGAGCAGGCTGGGGAGCATGACGACCGCAACCGTTCAGCCGGCCGCCGCCGCTGCCGCCGGTACCGCGCACCAGATCAGGCACCTGTTCGGAACCGCCCTGCACGCCGTCCGCGCGTTCGGCGGCGCCGCGTTCGAGGTCACGATCCTCGGCCGCGTCGACCCGCGGGAGCTGGGCCCGCGGGGCTACACCCCGTCCATCTCCTCGTCGGCGCCCGCGAGTTCGCCCGCGTCCATGATGCGGTAGGCGTAGCCCTGCTCGGCCAGGAAGCGCTGCCGGTGTGCCGCGAACTCCTGGTCGATCGTGTCGCGGGCGACCACCGAGTAGAAGCGCGCCTCGTGGCCGTCCGCCTTCGGTCGCAGCACGCGGCCGAGGCGCTGGGCCTCCTCCTGGCGGGAGCCGAACGTGCCGGAGACCTGGATGGCGACCGTCGCCTCGGGCAGGTCGATCGAGAAGTTCGCCACCTTGGAGACCACCAGCACCCGCAGCTCGCCCGCGCGGAACGCGTCGAACAGCTTCTCGCGCTGCGCGTTGCTCGTCTCGCCCTTGATCACCGGCGCGCCCAGCAACTCGCCCAGCTCGTCCAGCTGGTCGATGTACTGCCCGATCACCAGCGTCTGCTCGCCCGCGTGCCGCCGCACCAGCGCCTGCGTGATCCGCCGCTTGGAGTCGGTCGTGGCGCAGAAGCGGTACCGCTCCTCCGGCTCGGCCATGGCGTAGGCCAGCCGCTCCGGCTCGGTCAGCTCCACCCGGACCTCCACGCAGTCGGCGGGCGCGATGTACCCTTGGGCCTCGATCTCCTTCCACGGCGCGTCGAAGCGCTTCGGCCCGATCAGCGAGAAGACGTCCGACTCGCGGCCGTCCTCCCGCACCAGCGTCGCCGTCAGCCCGAGCCGGCGGCGGGCCTGGAGGTCCGCGGTGAACTTGAAGACCGGCGCGGGCAGCAGGTGCACCTCGTCGTAGACGATCAGGCCCCAGTCACGGGAGTCGAACAGCTCAAGGTGCGGGAAGACACCCTTCCGCTTGGTGGTCAGCACCTGGTACGTCGCGATGGTGACCGGCCGGATCTCCTTCTTCGCGCCGCTGTACTCCCCGATCTCGTCCGCCGTCAGCGACGTGCGGCGCACCAGCTCGGCCTTCCACTGCCGGGCCGAGACGGTGTTGGTGACGAGGATCAGCGTGGTCGACCGCGCCCGCGCCATCGCCCCGGCGCCGACCAGCGTCTTGCCCGCGCCGCACGGCAGCACGACGACGCCCGAGCCGCCGTGCCAGAAGCCGGTGATGGCCTGCTCCTGGTACGGCCGCAGCGCCCAGCCGTCCTGCCGCAGGTCGATCGGGTGCGCTTCGCCGTCCACGTATCCGGCGAGGTCCTCGGCCGGCCAGCCCAGCTTCAGCAGCGCCTGCTTGATCTGGCCGCGCTCGGAGGGGTGAACGGCGACGGTGTCCGGGTCCAGCCGCGCCCCGACCAGCGGCTTCACGCGCTTGGACCGCAGGATCTCCTCCAGCACCGGCCGGTCGGTGGTCTGGAGGACGAGGCCGTGCGCCGGGTGCTTGGCGAGGGTGAGCCGCCCGTAGCGGGCCATGGTCTCGGCCACGTCCACCAGCAGGGCCTGCGGCACCGGATACCGGGAGTACGTGACGAGCGCGTCCACGACCTGCTCGGCGTCGTGCCCGGCGGCGCGGGCGTTCCACAGGCCGAGCGGGGTCACGCGGTAGGTGTGGACGTGCTCGGGCGCCCGCTCCAGTTCGGCGAACGGCGCGATGGCGCGGCGGCAGTCCTCAGCCTGCTCGTGGTCGACCTCAAGGAGCAGGGTCTTGTCGCTCTGCACGATGAGCGGACCGTTCACGGGGTGCCTTCCTTCGGGGCGCTGCGGGTACGGCGGGTACGGCGGGTGCCGCGGGCCGGGCGGGGTGCGGGCCAAACTCCCAGTGTCCCGCATCCGGCGGCGGACCGCGGGCGCCGGAGACGGACCGGCGGCGACGTGATCCTCCTCACCGGCGGCTCGCCCCGGCCCGGGGGCGGGAGCGCAGGCGTTCGGCGGTGATCACCTGCTCGGGGTCGATGCCGGGTTCGCCGTCCTCCACCGACCACAGGCCGTTCTGGAGGATGCGGGCCAGCGTCCAGCCGGTGGCGCGGTCGCGGTCCAGGCCGAGCATCTCGGTCATCAGGTCGAAGCGGCGCCGGATCGCGTCCGGGTCGAAGCGGCCGGTGAGGGCGGGCAGCAGGTCGAACCCGAGGTCCCCGACGAGCGGCTTCGGGTCGATGGCCAGCCACGGCTCGCCGCGCTCCGCGCCGGGGAGCGGGGCGAGCACGTTCTCCTCGTGCAGGTCCCAGTGGAGCAGCCGGTCGCCCGGCTCGCCGATCAGCTCGCGGGTGGCCGCCGCGCAGTCGGCCAGCAGGCGGCGGTCGTCGTCGCGCGGGAGGCGCGGCAGCGCGTCGGGGACCTGGTCCAGCATGGCGCCCGCGATGTCGCGCAGGTGCCGCATGCCGGGCGGGGGCGGCGTCCGCGCCAGCCGGCCGAGGAGCCCGGTCAGCACGCGCAGGGCCGCGTCGCCGTCCGGGTGGACCGCGAGCGAACGGTCGCCGTCCAGCGCTTCCAGCAGCAGCGCGCCGGACACCGGGTCGTGGTCGAGGAGCCGGACGGCGCCCCGCCCGTCGTGTGCCCGCAGGGCGGCCGGTTCCCCGGCGCGTTCCTCGTCGGCGGGCGGCTGGAGCTTCAGCGCGGCGGCGGAGCCGTCGGCCCGGACGACGGGGAGGACGAGCGCGACCATGCCGTGGTGCCCCGGGCCGGTGGGCGTCAGCTCCCAGCGCTCCAGCAGCCGGGCGGCCAGCCGGGGCAGCCCGGAGATCCAGGCCCGGCCGGCTTCGCCGTTGAAGTGCACGTGGTACCCGACCAGTTCGGCCGGAACAGTGATCAGGCCCAAGGTCGCGCTCGCACTCGCTCGTCCGGTCAGCAGTCGGGGATGACGGTGCCGTTGTTGTCCCTGGCCTCGTCGTTACCCCAGCGGCTGAGGAAATAGGCCGGGACGTAGGCGCCTCGTCCGTTCCCGCCGGGGTAGGTCTCGTCCAGGTCGGTGCGCAGCCACCAGTGGTTGTAGCCGTACGGGCCCGTGTAGTTCTCGCCCCACACCTTGCAGTACACGTAGTGGGTGCCCGCGTGCAGCGCGCCCTGCGGGGAGGCGGTCGAGGGGCCCGCGTAGCCGTCGGTCCGCGCGAAGGTGTCCACCCAGAAGGTGGTGCCGCCGCCGCAACCGTTGTCGCTGGTCAGGTGGTTGACGTGGTAGGACGACGGGTACGGCAGGAACTGGCCGTGGATCACGATGTCCTGGCCGACGCCGTTGTGGAGCTGCTCGTCATGGATGTGCGGGCCGCTGGAGTTGCCGGTCGAGCCGGTGGTGCCGATCTGCTGTCCCTGCTCGACCCACTGGCCGGTGGCGACGGAGTAGGCGCCGAGGTGGAAGTAGTACGTCTGCCAGCCGCCGCCGTGGTCGATGACGATGTACTGCCCGGCACCGCCCGGCTGGTTGTGAAGGGTGGCGGTGCCGGCCGCGGAGGCGAGCACGGGCGCGCCGTCGGTGGCACCGCCGTCGCTGCGGACGAAGTCGAGCGCGCGGCGTACTTCGGCGGAGTGGTGGCTGTAGGTCCACTGCTGACCGCAGGCGAACGGCGCCTTGAAGACCGGCGCCGCCTGCGCCGGGGGCGCCGTGAGCAGGCGGCGATCAGGGTTCCGAGTGCGAGCAGGGCGACGCGTGACGAGCGCATGGGGGGCCTCCCGCGTGATCCGGACCTACCCGAGGTGCACATGACACATGCGTGGGGCCTGTGGTGGTGGTCGTGGCCGGGTTCGTCGCCGGGGCAGGGGGGCCGGGCGCGGGCTGGTTGGCGACGTGGTGCTCATGGCGCGTCCGGGGGGGCGTGGTGGTGGCCGTTCGGTCAGGGGGCCGGGCTTCGCTCGTTCCGGCGTGGGCTGGTGGGCGGCGATACGCGCGGTGGCGGCCGTCAGGGGTGGTCCTCGTCGCCGGGCCAGGGGATCCGGATGCCGGTCGTCCCGGTGCGGGCCCGTTCGGCGATGTGCAGTCCGGCCATCACGTCCTCGGCGGCGATCCCGAGCGACTTGAAGACCGTCCGCTCCTCCGGGGCGGCCCGGCCCGGTGCCTTCCCGGCCAGGACCTCGCCCAGCTCCGCGCGGATGCGGTCCGGGCCGAAGCGCCCCTCCCGGATCGGCACGAGCAGGTCACCGGCCTCGGACAGGGCCGACTCCCTGCTGTCGACGAAGACGGCGGCCCGCTCCACGACGTCCGTGGCCAGCTCGCGGGTGTGCGGGAAGCAGGCCCCGACCGCGTTGACGTGCGCGCCGTCGCCCAGGTGGTGCCCCTCCAGCACCGGCGTGGCCGCCGCCGTCAGGGTGCACACGAGGTCGGCGTCGGCCACGGCCGCCGCCACCGTCGCCGCCGGCTCGACCGTGACGCCCAGCCGCCGGTCGGCCCACCGCGCGAATCGCTCGGCGGACGGCGCCGACCGGCTCCAGACCCGGACCCGGCGCAGGCGCCGCACGTGGCCGAGCGCCTCCAGGTGGGTGCGGGCCTGCGTCCCGGAGCCCAGCAGGGCCAGGTCCCCGGCGGCCGGATGGGCCAGGACGTCGGTGGCGACGGCGGACACGGCGGCGGTCCGCACGGCGGTGACCGCGCCGGCGTCCATGACGGCCGCGGGCAGCCCGGTGGCCTCGTCGTGGACGATCACCAGGCCCATGTGGGTGTCCCGTCCCAGGGCCGCGTTACCCGGCTTCACCAGCACGGTCTTCACGCCGAACCCGGTGTGGCGGCCCGTGCCCAGATGGGCGGGCATCGAGCCGAGCACGGTGTCGTGCCCGGCCGGCCGGAGCACCGTGCGCAGCGGCTGCGTGACGCCGCCCGTGCTGAACGTCGCCAGCACCTCGCGCATCAGGGCGATGGCCTCCGGCATCCGCAGGAGTTCCCGCACGTCGGCACCGTTGAGAACGATCATGTGTCTCCCTGACTTCCTGACTCACCGAGTCCCCGGTCCCGGGCCGCGATTCCGGCTCCGTTCCGGCCCGGTTCCGCTCCGTCGCCGCCTTCCCCGCGGTACACCCGGTTGCCGTGCCGCGCGTGCGCGAAGGAGAGGGAACATGACCCGGTCGGACATCAACGAGTCGACGTGCGTGGTGCCGGTCTCCGAGGGACTGCCCACCGGCCCGGCCGTCAATGCGGCCGGTGTCGTGTCGCTGACGCCGGGCCACAAGGTGGACGGCCTCATCACGCCGCCGGCCCGGGGGCGGGAGGCGGGACTTCTGGCGGGTCGGCTCCTCGGTACGTCAGGCCCTGAAGAGTCGTGTCGCGCCGACAGGGATGAGGGCAGGCCGCACCGGCCGGGCCGCGGGACGGCCGGTCGGCGCCCGGAGCCGGTGGCCCACCCCCTGGTGGGAGGGAACGTCCCGGTGTCAAGGACGCGGGCGGCCACGCCCGGGGGGCATCACCGCGCCGGGCCGCACGACCTGCGCATGACCTGTCCCGCGTCGGGCTGGGCCTCCGCGGCCCGCGCACGAGGGTCGACCGGCTGACCGGCTGACCGGCGACCTCGCGCTGCCGCGCTGAGGAGCCGCTACAGCGTCGCGCTGCCCGTGATGCGGTGCAGCGGGTACGTGCGGACCTCGTCGGCCGTGTGGTCGAACGCCGTCACGAAGCCGCCCTCCACCCGCACCGGCGAGAGCACGCGATGCGTCGCCACGCCGTCCGCGCCGACGTAGCCGATCCACACCAGCGTCCCGTCGCGCGCCGCGGCGCGCAGCCTGGCCAGGGTCTCGTCGGGCGACGTGCGCGGCGGCGGCCCGGTGGGCTCGGGCACGCGGGTGCCCGCCGGGCGGGGCGTCGTGTCCGCGGCGTGGTCGCCCGCGCGGATCGCGCGGACGGCGGCGGTCAGCAGCGCGTCGTCGGCGGGCGGCGGGCTGTCCGGGACCGGCTCGGGCGCCGTGCGCGGCGGGGTGCGCCGCGCACGCTGGCGCGGGGTCAGCACCGCGCCCTCCGCCGATTCGGCGGCCGGGGCAAAGCCGATCTCGCGCAGCCGTTCCAGCAGCGTGTCGGGCCGGGACGCGGAGACGGCCACGGTCGGCGCGAGGCGGCGCAGCCGCAGCGGCTCGGCGCGGCGGTCCGCGAGGAGCTGGGTGAGCAGCGCCTCGTCGTCGCACCGCACATAGCTCGCCGCCACCCCGACGCGCAGGCGCCCGTGCCGCCGCGCCACGTCGTCCACCAGGTACGTCAGTGGCTGCGGCACCGGGGTGCGGGAGTGGGCGGCGAGGAACGCGTGCAGGTCCTCGGCCGTCCAGCCCCCGTCCAGCGCGCGGCGCACCGAGCCCGGCGTGAACCGGTACACCGTCGCGCCGCCCGTGGACTCGACGTCGGCGGCCATCGCCATCGCCTGCCGCAGCTCCCGGCGCAGTGGCCCGGGCGCGATCGCGGTCAGGTCGGCCTGGACCAGGATGTGGTCCACCGCCTCCGGCAGCAGCGGGGCCAGCAGGTCCGCCGCGCCCGCCTCGTCCGGTGCGCGGGCCTCCGGAGCCTCGGCCTCCGGGGCCTCGGACTCCGGCGCCTCGGCCTCCGCCGCCCGCGCGCCCGTCGCCGGCGGATCCAGCAGCGGGCGGACGAACGACGCCAGCGCGCCGCGCCCGGTCACGCCCAGGTACTCGGCCTCCGCCACCACCGCCCCGCACAGCAGCGTCCGCGTCTCGTCCGTCACCCGGCGCGGCAGCTCCCAGCGGACCCGCTCCTGCACGTCGCCCGGCTGCGGGGCGCCGCCCTCGGGCAGCGCGGTGAGCAGGGCGAGCACGTGCCGCCGCACCTCGACGGCCGGTCCCCGGTCGAGCCCGGGGCCGAGCGCGGCCAGCAGCCGCCCCTTGCCGTCCCGGGTGCCGACCAGGCCGGGGACGCGGGTCGTGGCGAGCCAGGCGGTGGCCAGCCGCGCCCAGCGCCGGGCGGGCGGCAGCTCCAGCCACGCGTCGTACGCGGGGGTCGGCGCGAACCGTTCGTCCACCTCGCCGTCGGCGGCCAGCAGCCCGGCCGCGTAGGCCAGCTCGACCCAGAACGCCGCCTCCGGCTCCGGCATGTCCAGGGTCACGGCCACGCGCTTGAGATCGCGGGCGGCCAGGCCGCCGGTCCGCAGCACGGCCGGGGCGTCGGTCTCCCAGGCGGTCAGCAGCTCCTCGACCATGGTCAGCGCCGCGTAGGCCGCGCCGCCCGCCGCCGCGTCCACGGCGGGCTGCGGCAGCCGGGCGCGCAGCGTGGGCCACGGCGGGTGGGGGCGCAGCTCGCGGTGGGCCCGTCCGCCGCGCAGGTGGAGCGCGACCTCGCGGGGCAGCACGACCGTGCCGGGCGCGGTCGGCATCAGCAGGCCGAGGTCGAGGAGCCGGCGCACGGGCGGGCCGGGGCGGGCGGAGACCTCGCCGTAGGGCGGTCCCCAGGCGAGGCGTTCCAGGATGGCGCGGGCGGCGTCCCCGGCCTCGTCGAGCAGCGCGGCGAGCCGGTCCCGGTCGGTGAACAGCGCGGTGAGCGCCGTGAGCGCGCTGACCGGGTCGTGGGTCGGCGGCAGCCCGGCGTTGGTCAGCAGGTGCTGCATCCGGCTCGGCGCGATGCCCGCCGCGGCCTCGGCGAGCGTCGGGCCGAGGCCGGTGCCGCTGGGCCGGGAGGCGGTGGGCGCCAGCAGCTCCTGCGCCGTCCGCACCAGCCGCGGCGCCTCCGGCCGGCCCCACAGCAGCGCGCGGGCGCGCAGGGTGGCCAGCGCGTCGGGCAGCTGCTCGTCGGCGCCGGGGAGCAGGGCGGCGAGCGTCGGGTAGGGGCAGGGCTGCGGCGCGATGGCGAGGGCCTCGGCGGTCTGGAGGGTGAACGTGTCCAGCCGGTCCAGGGCCCGCAGGACGGAGGCTCTGGTCCCGGCACGGGTGGCCAACTGGGACACGTCGCCGGGCAGCGGCGACAGCAGGTCGGCCCTGGCGCGCAGCAGCCCGGCCAGCTCGGCGTCGGAGCGCGAGCGCAGCTCGTCGGCGAGGGTGCGGGGGCTGGTGCTGGTCATCCGCCCAACGTAGCGGTACCCAGGTCCCGGACGCACGGGACGGACGGAACGCCCCGCTGAACGGCGTCCGAAGGTCCGACCCGATCAGGGGCAACGTTACGCCGTGGCAAGAGTGCCGTGGAGGGCTGTGGGCGAGTGGACTCGGAGGGTGAGGGGGCGGCAGACTCGGGGGCCAGCCGACGGAAGGATCTGACAGACGATGCCGCCGAGGGAGAATCCGACCGCCCGACAGGCGCGCCTGGGCGCGGAGTTGCGCAAACTGCGCGAGCGGGCGGGTCGAACGGCCAGGGAGGCCGCGGGCATGCTCGGCACCGACCAGGGGAAGATCAGCCACATAGAGTCCGGCCGGATCGGGGTCAGCGAGGAGCGCATCCGCAAGCTGGCCACCTTCTACGGCTGCTCCGACCAGGCCCTGCTGGACGCCCTCTGCGCCATCGCCCGCGAGCACCGCGGGCAGTTCTGGTGGGACGAGTACCGTGGCATCCTTGCCCCCGGCTTCCTGGATGTCGCGGAGATGGAGTACCACGCGGTCTCCATGCAGTTCGTCCACACCGTGTCCGTCCCCGGGCTCTTCCAGACGGAGGACTACGCCCGCGCCCTGTTCCGCGGGGTCTTCCCCGAGCTGCCGCCGGAGGAGATCGAGGCCCGTACCGAGCTGCGGATGCGGCGGAAGATCGTCCTGGAGCGGGAGGCGCCGCCGCCGCTCGACGCGTTCATCCACGAGGCCGCGCTGCGCATGCGCTTCGGCGGCCGGCAGGTCGTCCGGGCGCAGCTCGAACACCTGATGGTCCTCAGCGAGCGGTCCCACGTGACCGTCCGGGTCATCCCGTTCACCAACGAGGACTTCTTCGAGGCCACCCAGCCCGTCACCTACGCCACCGGGCCGGTGCCCCAGCTCGACACCGTGCAGGTCGACACGCCGCGCGGCGGCGGATTCCTGGACGCGGACGCCGAGCTCGCCGGTTACCGGATCTTCTTCAGCCGGGCCGTGAAGGTCTCCCTCGATCCGGAGGAGTCCCGGCAGCTCATCCACCACATCGCGCGCGAGCTGTGACCCGGCGCGGCGGCACGCGGAGGGCCGGGCCGGTCGGCCCTTCCGGCCGTCCCGGCCGTCAGGAGGCGTCCGCGGGCGGGCGGTGCCGCCGCGCCCGGTGGAAGAGGAACGCCGCGCTGGCGACGGCGGCGCCGCGCAGCAGCCACGGGACGTGGTCGGCGGCCGTCGCCTGCGCCTCTCCCGGGGCCAGCTCCGCGCCCCAGTAGCCGCCCGCGCGCCCGAGGAGCCACCCGAGGTAGGCGCCAGCGACCAGCGCGGGCATGCCGAACGCCGCCCACTGCGCCTCGCGGCGGCCGAGCCGGGGCGACCAGTACGCCGCCGCCCAGCCGAGGCCGAGCACGACGACCGAGCCCATGACGGTGCCCGCCAGCAGCAGCGCGACGCCGAGCAGCTCGACCGGCCCGCCCACGCGTCGGCCGGTCAGCGCGGCCCGCGCCAGCCGCCGCCCGCGCGACGGCCCCTTCTCGACGGCGGGCGCCGGCGCGGGCGCCTCCTCGTTCTCCTGTTCCGGGGCCGGGTCCCCGGCGTCCGGCTTGCCCTTGGCCGGTGACCGGAACACGTCGGGGTTGTCGATGCCGCCCCGGAACAGGCCGATCTGCCCGTCCGGCCAGAACCCGGCGGGCCGGCCGAACCACCCGCCCGGATCCGGCCCGGCCGCGGGCGGCGCCCCGGCCCCGGCGGCCCCGGCGTCCACGGCTCCGGCGGGCGCCGGGGGCGGCGGCACGGAACCGGCGACCGGCTCGGCGGGCACCCGCGGCCCCGGCACGGGCGTGGCGGGGGCGGCGGGCGTGGGCGCGGCGGCGGGCGCGGGTGAGGAGCCGACGGCCTCGGCCACGAGGTCCTCGGGCCGGCCCATCCGCCCGAGGATGCGCCGCACGGCGGCCTGGCTCTCGGCGCCGCCCGCGGCGGCCCGCTGGCGGCCGATCTCGTCGCGCAGCCGGTTCACGAGTGAGGCCCGCTGCGCCGCGGACATGCTCGTGCCGTGCGCGAGATCGCCGACCCGGCTCAGATAGTCGAATACGAGCTTTTCACCTTCGATGCCCACACCCACTGCCCCTGCGTCCACCCGACGGGAACCCGTGGCACGATGCTACGGCCCTGCCGCCCTCGCTGACCACGACGGCCGCCGGGGCCCCCGGCCGCCTGGGTCACCTCCCGTTTCGCCGCCTTCACGCCCGCCGCGGCCCGGCACCGGGGGGAACGCCGTTGTTCATCACGGGTTCACCGAGAGCCGTGTAACCCGCTACCCACAGCCCGTTACATGGTGAACGTCCGTGATGAACAAGGACACCATGCCCCCCGGGAGCCGCACCTTGGCAACTGGCCTTACTGCCGAGACCGACAGCGAGGGAGAGCGCCATGGGCGCCTGGTTGAGCACGACGCGACCGCGAAGCTCGTCCGCCGCGGACGACGCGGTGGATGACGCCACCGCGGACAACGTCGTTCCCGCGCAGACCCGCATACCCCTCGGCTCCAACCCCGTGGTGCTGCTCGCGGACGCCGACGAGCGCATCCGGCAGGGGCTGTCCGCCCAGTTGGCCAAGTACCAGGTGTCGGTGGTGCACTGCGCGGACGGCGCCGCCGCGCTGCTGGAGGCGGGCCTGCGCAAGCCCGACGTGCTGCTCGTCTCCGCCGACCTGCCCGTGATCGACGGCGCGACCGTGCTGCGGCTGGTGCGGCGGCGGCTGTCCATCCCCGTCGTGCTCGGCGTCGGCCCCGACGACACGGCCCAGGTCGCGCCCGCCCTCGCGGCCGGCGCCAGCGCCTGCGTCGCCCGGCCCTACCGCCCGCGCGAGGTGGCGCAGTTGCTCAGCCTGGCCGACCGGGGCTCCCGGGGCTGGGACCAGCCGCTGGTCTGCGGCCCGCTGACGCTGGACCCCAGCACGTACGAGGTGCGGATGCACGGGATGTCCACGGCCCGGCTGCCGCTGCGCGAGTTCCAGCTGCTGCACCTCCTCATGCTGCACGCGGAGAAGGTCATCACCCGCGACCGGATCCGCGCGGAGCTGTGGGGTGAGGGGGCGCGGCGGTCCAACACCATCACCGTTCACATTCGCCGCCTCCGGGAGCGCCTGGGGGACGACCCGCACCACCCGGAGATCATCCAGACCGTGCGGGGCGTGGGGTACCGCCTCGTACCGCCCAGTAGCTGATCAGAGGCGCTCGGCCCGGTGGACGATCACCGGGCCGAGCGCGTTTCCGGTGCCCTTGCTGATCTCTTCCAGGGTGTTCTTTTCTTAACGATTCCAGCACTGTTTGTGAAACGGCCGGTTCCGCCGAACCTATCTTTCTGTTCACCTTCCGGCCCCCACTGCTTCTCTGACTCCTCCTACGTTCTCCTCGACACATACAAGTCATCTACACCCGGCCGGTGCGGCTGGGCCCTATGTCAAGGAGCAACGGCCATGCGCAACTGGCGCGCCAAGACCGCCGCGATAGCCGCGGTGTCCGCCCTGGCCCTGGTCACGGCCTGCAGCAGCGACAATGAGGAAGAGGGCACCGGCGGCAGCGGTGGCTCCGGGTCGTCGGACCTGTCCGGCACCATCTCGGGTGCGGGCGCCAGCTCGCAGGAGGCCGCGCAGGGTGCCTGGCAGGCCGGGTTCCAGTCCGCGAACCCCGATGTCACGGTGGACTACGACCCGGTGGGCTCCGGCGGTGGCCGTGAGCAGTTCGTGGCCGGCGGCGTGGCCTTCGCCGGCTCCGACGCCTACCTCACGGACGAGGAGGGCGAGCTGTCCGGCGCGGTCGAGCGCTGCGGCGACCTCATCGAGGTGCCGGTCTACGTCTCCCCGATCGCCGTGATCTTCAACCTGGAGGGTGTCGACTCGCTCAACATGAGCGCCGAGACCATCGCCGGGATCTTCAACCAGGAGATCACCACCTGGAACGACGAGGCGATCGCCGCCGACAACCCCGGCGTCGAGCTGCCCGACACCCCGATCACCCCGGTGAACCGCTCCGACGAGTCCGGCACCACCGAGAACTTCGCCGAGTACCTCGCCGCCGCCGCCCCCGACGCGTGGCCGCACGAGGTCGACGGCAACTGGCCGGTGGCCGGTGGCGAGGCCGCCCAGGGCACCTCCGGCGTCGTCTCCGCCGTCTCCGGCGGCAACGGCACCATCGGCTACGCCGACGCCAGCCAGGCCGGCGACCTCGGCACCGTCGCGGTCGGCGTGGGCGAGGAGTTCGTCCCGTACTCCCCCGAGGCCGCCGCCGCCGTCCTGGAGGTCTCCGAGCGCGTCGAGGGCCGTGGCGAGTACGACTTCGCCTACGACCTGGCCCGTGACACCACCGAGGCCGGCGCCTACCCGATCGTCCTGGTCTCCTACGGCCTCGCCTGCACCACCTACGACGACGCCAACACCGCCGAGCTGGTCCGCGAGTACTTCACCTACATCCTCAGCGAGGAGGGCCAGCAGGCCGCCGCCGAGGCCGCCGGCTCCGCGCCGCTGTCGGCCGAGCTGAGCGCCGAGTACCAGGCCGCGGTGGACGCCATCGCCGCCGGCTGATCACCGCGTCCCGCGCCTGAAGGTCCGGGCGGTCCACCCACGGGTGGCCGTCCGGACCTCGGGGCATGTGGGCGTCACTCCACGGTTGTTGAGGGAATCTGAGAAGCCGTCAGAGAAACCTCAGAAGAAGTTCCGAGAAGTCGCAAAGAAGTCTGAGAAGTCTTCAGAAAGGGAGAGACTGTGCCTCCCACCACCGAGAAGACGCCCACCCGTAAAACGCCGCAGCGTCTGGGGGACCGGCTCTTCTCCGGCGCCTCGACCGGGGCGGGCGTGCTGATCCTCGTCGTCCTGGCCGGCGTCGCGGCGTTCCTCGTGTCCGAGGCGTGGCCCGCCCTCTGGGCGGACAGCGAGCGGCTGCCCAACCAGGAGAGCGTGACCCTCTACATCTGGCCACTGCTCTTCGGCACCCTGCTGGCGGCCTTCTTCGCGCTGGTCATCGCCGCGCCGTTCGCCGTGGCCATCGCGCTGTTCATCACGCACTACGCGCCGCGCAGACTCGCCGCGACGCTGGGCTATGTGATGGACCTGCTGGCGGCCGTGCCCAGCATCATCTACGGCCTGTGGGGCTTCTTCGTGCTGGCCCCGGCCACCGTGGAGCCGACCCGGTGGCTGGAGGAGAACCTGGGCTTCATCCCGCTCTTCGACGGCCCGGTCTCCGCGACCGGCCGCACCATGCTGGTGGCCTCGATCGTCCTGGCGGTGATGATCCTGCCCATCGCGACGGCGGTCATCCGCGAGGCGTTCCTCCAGACGCCCCGGCTGCACGAGGAGGCGTCGCTGGCGCTGGGCGCGACCCGGTGGGAGATGATCCGGATGGCCGTGCTGCCCTTCGGCCGCTCCAGCATCATCGGCGGGGCGATGCTCGGCCTCGGCCGCGCGCTCGGCGAGACCATGGCCGTGGCGATCGTGCTCTCGGCGGTCGCCGGCACGGTCACCTTCGACCTGATCAGCAGCGACAACCCGTCGACGATCGCGGCCAACATCGCGCTGAAATTCCCCGAGTCCTCCGGGATCGACGTCAACGTCCTCATCGCCTCCGGCCTCGTCCTCTTCGCCGTCACGCTCGTCATCAACATGGCGGCCCGTGCGGTGATCAACCGGCGCCGCGACTTCTCGGGAGCCAACTGATGACCACTCCCTCCACGCTGGAAAAGACCCCGGGCGACCCGCGGGGCCTGCTCCCCGACGTCCCGCTCACCCAGGGCACGCTGCCGCGCCGCGCCGCGCCGGCGACGCTGCTCGCCTTCGTGGCGGTGGGCGCCGCGCTGTGGCTGGCGGCCGGCTGGGGCCCGGCGGCGTCGGGCATCGTGGCGGCGATCGGGTACACGGTCGTCATCTACGTCTGGTCGCGCGCGGTCGAGGGCACCCGGAAGGCGTTCGACCGGCTGGTCACGTCCGTCGTCTCCTCCGCCTTCCTGGTGGCGGTGCTGCCGCTGGTCTCCGTCCTGTACACGGTGGTCGACCGCGGCTGGGAGCGCTTCGACTCCGAGTTCTTCAACAACTCGATGCGCAACGTCGTCGGTGAGGGCGGTGGCGCCCACCACGCGATCATCGGCACCCTGGTCATCACCGGCATCGCCGCGGTGATGTCGGTGCCCATCGGCCTGCTGACGGCCATCTACCTGATCGAGTACGGGCGGGGCGCGCTCGCGCGGTACATCACCTTCTTCGTCGACGTGATGACCGGCATCCCCTCCATCGTGGCCGGCCTCTTCGTGTACGCGCTGTTCGAGCTGTTCTACGGTCCGGGCATCCGGATGGGCTTCATGGGCTCCGTCGCGCTGAGCGTGCTGATGATCCCGGTGGTCGTGCGCTCCGCCGAGGAGATGCTGAAGCTGGTGCCCAACGAGCTGCGCGAGGCGTCGTACGCGCTGGCCGTGCCGAAGTGGCGCACCATCGTCAAGGTCGTGCTGCCCACGGCCATCGCGGGCATCGCGACCGGCGTGACCCTCGCGATCGCCCGGGTCATCGGCGAGACCGCGCCGCTGCTGATCACGGTCGGCATCACCTCCGGGGACAACTTCAACCCGTTCGACGGCCGCATGGCCACGCTGCCGGTGTTCTCGTACACCGAGTACTCGAACCCCGGCATCCCGCGCGAGGCGTCGTTCGACCGGGCCTGGTCGGCCGCGCTCACGCTGATCCTCATCGTGATGGCGCTCAACCTCCTGGCACGCCTCATCTCCCGACTGTTCGCCCCGAAGACCCGCGGCTGAAGACGCCAGACGCCAGACAAAGGAAGAAGACTGTGGCCAAGCGCATCGAGGTCAGCGGCCTCGACATCTACTACGACAAGTTCCTCGCGGTGCAGGGCGTGTCGATGACGATCGAGCCGTGCTCGGTCACGGCCCTGATCGGCCCCTCCGGGTGCGGAAAGTCGACGTTCCTGCGCACGCTGAACCGGATGCACGAGCTGGTGCCCAAGGCGCGGGTCGAGGGCAAGGTCACGATGGACCAGCAGGACCTGTACGGGCCCACCGTGGACCCGGTCGGCGTCCGGCGTCACATCGGCATGGTGTTCCAGCGGCCCAACCCGTTCCCGACGATGTCCATCTACGACAACGTCGCGGCCGGCGTGAAGCTCAACAACAAGCGGATGAAGCGCGCCGACCTCGACGCCCTGGTCGAGCGGTCGCTGCGCTCGGCGAACCTGTGGGACGAGGTGAAGGACCGGCTGAACAAGCCCGGTTCCGGCCTCTCCGGCGGCCAGCAGCAGCGCCTGTGCATCGCTCGCGCCATCGCGGTCGCGCCCGACGTGCTGCTGATGGACGAGCCGTGCTCCGCGCTCGACCCCATCTCCACGCAGGCCATCGAGGACCTGATCATGGAGCTGAAGGAGCAGTACACGATCGTCATCGTGACCCACAACATGCAGCAGGCGCAGCGGGTCAGCGATGTCACGGGCTTCTTCAACCTGAAGGCGATCGGCCAGCCGGGCGGGCTGGTGGAGATCGACAGCACCACGAAGATCTTCACCAACCCGTCGAGCAAGGACACCGAGGACTACGTCTCCGGCCGGTTCGGCTGAGATACAGGGGACTGGAACCATGTCCAACTGGTCCGCCGGGGCCGCCGCGGGAGCGGCGCCCCTCCTCCCGCTTCTTCTGACGGGGTGCCTCGCCGAGGACAGCACCGCGGTCAGCAGGGGAACGCTCTCCGGGGACATCCTGGGGGCGGGGGCGACGTTCCCCGAGCCGCTCTTCCAGGAGTGGATGTCCCACTACAACACCACCGTCGAGACCGGCACGTCGATCGACTACCAGGCCATCGGCTCCGGCGAGGGCATCGAGCAATTCCTCACGGAAAGTGTGGACTTCGGCTCCTCCGAGCGGTATCTCCAGGAGAGCGAGCTGATGGTGGCGCGCGAGGTGCGCGGCTGTGAGGCCGTTCAGTTCCCGGTCGTCTTCGGCGCCGTGGTGATCGCGATCAACGACGACGACCTGGACGGCCTGGTCCTCGACGCCGAGACGATCGCCGGCATCTACGACCGCCGCATCACGCGGTACGACGACCCGGCGATCGCCGCGCTCAACCCCGGTCTGGAGCTGCCGCACCGGGAGATCGTCCCCGTCCACCGCTCGGACGGCTCCGGCACCACGTATGTGTTCAGCAGCTACCTGACCAATGAAGTCCAGTCCTGGGCCGACAAGTACGCCGAGGGCACGGACATCGACTGGCACGACGACACGGTCGGCGGCGACGGCAACGACGGCGTCATCCAGGCCGTGGAGGCCAGCCCCGGCGGCCTCGGGTACGTGAACCAGTCGTACGCCCTGAGCAACGGCCTGGCGACGGCCCACGTCGTCAACGAGGACGGCACGCCCGTCGAACCCACCCTGGAGGCCACCACGGCCGCCTCGGAAGAGGCCGAGATCCCCGACGACTTCCAGTTCAACATCCACGACATCGGCGGTGAGGGCTACCCGATCACCGGCGCCAACTGGATCTTCGCCTACGAGTGCGGCTACGACGACGACACGGCCGAGGTCCTGCGCGACTTCTGGACCTGGACCGTGACGGACGTGGAGGCCGACAGCTTCGCGACCCGCCTCGGCTACGCCCCGATGGGCCGCGGCCTCGAGCAGCGCGTCATGGAGGAGATCCAGCGGATCGACTCCGCCGACTGACGGCCCGCCGGCCGGTGCGCGGGCGAACGCCCGTTTGTTTTGCCAGGCGTTTGCCGTCGCATCGGGCCGGGCCCGTGATCGGCGCGGGTACCGTCCTGTCAGACCGGCCGGGGGGCGGACCGGTGGGGGCAGGGGGGTGTGCTCGTGATGCGTGCGTTGTTCGACACCGACCGGCTGGCGCCGGACGAACGGTGGGACGCCTGGTACGAGTTGACGCGCGGCGTGGTCATGCCCACCGTGCTGAGCTGTGACCGGGAGGACGAGTTCCGCGCGTCGGCGCACGCCGTCGCGCTCGGCCCGGCCCATGTGACCGCGATGACGTACACCTCCCAGCGGTCGGTGCGCACCCCGGCGATGATCCGGCGTTCGGATCCCGAGCTGTACGTGGTGGCGCTGATGCGGCGCGGGCGGCACGACATGGCGCAGGCCGGCCGCGAAGCGCGGCTGCGGGTGCACGACATGGCGGTGCAGTCCTCGTCGCGGCCCTTCGACACCCGGGTGACGGCCCACCGGGGCCTGGCCGCCACGGTGGCGGCGCACGTGCCCAGGGCGCTGCTGCCGGTCCCGGAGCACACCGTCGAACGGCTGCTGGCCCAGCGGCTGCCGGGCCATGAGGGCATCGGCGCGCTGCTCGCCCGGTTCCTGGTCGGGCTGGCGACCGACCCGCGGCCGTGCCGCCCCTCGGACGCCGAGCGGCTGGGCACGGTGCTGGTGGACCTGGTCGGCGCCTGGCTGGCCCACCACGCCGAGGCGGAGGCCGCGGTCGCGCCGGAGTCCCGGCAGCGCGTGCTGTTCCTGCGGGTGCAGGCGTTCATCCGCCGCCACCTGGGCGACCCGGAGCTGTCGGCGGGCACGATCGCCGCCGCCCACCACATCTCCGTCCGCTACCTGCACCGGCTCTTCCAGCAGCACCAGCTCACCGTGCACGGCTGGATGCGGCGGCAGCGCCTGGAAGGCTGCCGCCGCGACCTGGCGGACCCGGTGCTGGGCGCCGCACCGGTCAACGAGATCGCCCGGCGCTGGGGCTTCACCGACGCGTCCGTCTTCAGCCGCGCCTTCCGCGCCGCGTACGGCGTCTCGCCCACCGGGTACCGGAGATCCGCCGGGAGCGTCCGGGAGCCTCAGATCTCGGTGCCGCCGTCCGGCAGCAGCAGGTCGTCCTCGGTGACGTAGGAGCAGTACGTGTAGATGTAGTCGGGGTCGAACGAGTCCGCCTCGGCCAGGCTCTCTGTCTCCCGGCCGGGCGAGCGGTGCAGGAAGTAGTAGTCCCCGGCCGGGAGTTCGAGCGTCGTGCTCGGGTAGTCGACGCCGCTGTCCGCGCAGGCGCTGTCGCCGGGGTCGGTGGGGTAGAGGGAGCAGCCGTCGCACGCCGCCACCCGCTCGGTGCCGGTGCGCGGCCCGGTGAAGAGCAGTTCCAGCTCGTACGGGGAGTCGTTGAAGATCTCCAGGGTGATCGTGGCGCCGCCCTCCGAGCCCGGCTCCGGCGGCAACTCCTCACCGGCGGCGGGCAGTTCCTTGGCGATCTCGGCGGCGATCAAAATGTCCCGGGCCCGGTCGGCGCGTTCGTGGTCCGGGTGGTTGTCGACCAGGTCCCGCAGCGAGGTCTCGGCCAGGGCGAACTGGCTGCTGAGGAACATGGACGTGCCGCACTGGTACAGGCCCTCGGGCACCGGCTCGGCGCCGTCGGCCGCCATCCGGGCGAACTCGTCGCCGGGCAGCCCGGCCAACAGCTCGTTCAGCTCGCGGAGTCGGTCCACCGCCGGGCAGGGGGCGCCGTCGCCGATGCCGGTGATGATCTCGCGCTGCCGCTCGTCCAGCCGGTCGGGCAGCGACTGCGCGAACCCCGAGTCCGGGTAGTCCGCCAGCAGTTCGGAGAAGGGCGCCTCGGCCTGCGGTATCCCGGAGTCGTCGAGGTGCTCCAGTCCGCAGTGGAGCAGCGCCTCCGGCAGGAGGTCGTCGGCGTCCTCCGCCAGGCGTTCGGCCTCCTCGTCCTCGAAGTCCCCGGTCAGGCCCCGGTAGAAGCGCAGCGGGTCGAGGGTCGCGCAGGCGTCGTCGAAGTGGTCCTCGACCGACTGCCGGTAGAGGGCGTCCAGCCGGGCCGGCACCTCGGCGGCGGCGTCCGTCGAGGGGTGCTCGGCGCGCACGGCCAGATACGCGGTGAGCGCGGAGCGGTAGCGCTCCTCCGACCACGTGGCGTCCTCGACCAGCGCGTCGGCGGCGACGAGCCGCTCGGTGAGATCCTCCTCCAGCGCCTGCCGCTGGGCCCGGTCGAAGAAGACGACGCTCCCGGCCGGGAGCGCCAGCAGCAGCACGCCCGCCGTCAGCGGCGCCCACGGCCCGCGCACCAGCCGCGGCCCGGCCAGCCGCCACGCGTCCAGCGCGGCCAGCACCAGCAGCGCCGCGTACAGCACGACCCACAGCCCGGCGACGCCCCCGGCATCCACGGGCAGCGCGAGGAAGAGCAGACCGCCGGTGGCGATCCAGCAGGGTATGGCCCGCCGCCATCGCCGCAGGAACAGATAACCGGCGCCCAGCCCGCTGAGGTTGAGCACCGCGGCGGTCACCGCGATCCACGGGTCGCGCGGCAGGCCCACCGTCGGCGGGGCGGTGGGCGGCGGCGGTATCGGGCTGCCGAAACCGGGAACGGTCACCTGGGCCTCCTCGGGGAGCGCGCGCTACAAGTACCCACGGACAGACGGACGGTGGCCCCGGCAGTACGGTTCCCGCGCGACCGTCCACATCCTGTGGACACTGTTCCCCCACCGGCCGGGACCCCTCCCGGACGACCTCCGGGGCGGAAAGGTCGGGCACCGTCCAGCATCACCCAGGAAGACCCGGCAGGGAAGCCTGCCGGTCGCCCCGGTCGCCCCGGTCGCCCCGGGCGCCGCGCTGGTCGCGCGCGCCGTCGGTCCGCCGTGCGTCGTTGCCCACGCGGGCGACCGGACCGGCCGGTCACGCTCGGGCGGTCAGCTCTTCCGGATCGCGCGGGACCAGGGACAGGCCCCGGCGGCCGGCGCGCAGGCTGATCCGGACCCGCAGGCCGCCGATCCTGGCCAGCACCAGCCCGACCGTCACCGCCGAGGCCGCGCAGACCGCGCCGCCCGCCAGCAGCCCGATCCGGGCGCCGAACTCGTCCGTCAGCCAGCCCATCAGCGGGGCCCCGATCGGGGTGCCGCCGACGAAGACCATCATCATCAGGCTGATGACCCGGCCGCGCATGGCGGGGTCGCTGGCGAGCTGGATGGTGGCGTTCGCCGTGACCTGGAACGTCATCGCGACCAGCCCGACCACCGGCATCAGCGCGGCGAAGACGACGAACGCGGGCGCCGCGGCGGTGATCATCAGCAGCACGCCGAAGAGCCCGGCCGCGCCGACGATGAACCGCATCCGGCGGCTGCCGCGCCGGGCGGCCAGCAGGGCGCCGGCCACGGAACCGGCGGCGATCAGGGAGTTCAGCAGGCCGTAGGTGCCCGCGTCGGCGTGGAAGACGCGGTCGGTGAAGGCCACGAGCCAGATCGGGAAGTTGTACCCGAAGGTGCCGACGAAGCCCAGCAGCACGATGGGCCACAGCAGCGCGGGCCGGGACCCGACGTAGCGCAGTCCCTCGCGCAACTGCCCCCGGGCGCGCGGCGTGCGCCGGGCCGGGGCCAGCTCGGCGGTGCGCATCAGCAGCAGCCCGGCCAGGGGGGCGAGGAACGACAGGGCGTTGAAGAGGAACGCCCAGCCGCCGCCGACCGTGGTGATGACCACACCGGCGACGGCGGGGCCGATGAGCCGGGCGGACTGGAAGTTCGCGGAGTTGAGCGAGACGGCGTTGCGCAGCAGGTGCGGGGGCACGATCTCGGAGACGAACGCCTGGCGGGCCGGGTTGTCCACGACGGCCGCCAGGCCGAGGGCGAACGCGAGCGCGTACACGTGCCAGACGTTCACCGCGCCGCTGAGCGTGAGCACCGCCAGGGCCAGGGCGGTCAGCCCGAGGGCGGACTGGGTGCCCAGCAGCAGCTTGCGCTTGTCGAAACGGTCGGCGAGGACGCCGCCGTAGAGGCCGAACAGCAGCATGGGGAGGAACTGCAGCGCGGTCGTGATGCCGACCGCGGCGGCCGAGCCGGTGAGGGTGTGCACCAGCCAGTCCTGGGCGATGCGCTGCATCCATGTCCCGATGTTGGATATCGACGAGCCCAGGAAGTGGATCCGGTAGTTGCGGATCCGCAGGGAACCGAAGGTGGACGTCTTCTGGGTCGTGGTCAGGGATGCGGGGGCGGAGTCTGCTCCGGGTCCCGGACTCAAGGGAACCTCCTGTTCTTCGGGTCAGAGGGTCATCAGAGGGTCAGAGGTGTGCGAGCTTGTGGAGAACGGGCGCCGCGGCGCGCAGGGCCGCCCACTCCTCCTCGTCCAGTTCGCCGGCTAGCCGCGCCAGCCAGGCGTTCCGCTCGGCGCGGCTGCTCTCGATCATGGCCTCGGCCTGGTCGGTGACGGCGACGACCTTCTGTCGGCGGTCGGCGGCGTGCGGCTCCATGCGGACGAGGCCGCGGCTGGTGAGCAGCGCGATGATGCGGGTCATCGACGGCGGCTGCACGTGCTCCTTGCGGGCCAGCTCGCCGGGGGTCATGGGGCCGCACCGGGCGAGCGTGCCCAGCGCGGACAGCTCGGCGAGGCTGAGCGCGCGGTCGGCGTTCAGGTGCCGCATGCGGCGGGAGAGCCGTTGCACGCCGACGCGCAGGGTGTTCACCGCCTCGGCGTTCTCCGGACCGTCCAGCTTGGCGTTGGGCATGGGCACCGCCATCACTCGTTAGCTTTCCTAACAAAATATATGACGATAGTACGTGCCCTGTACATTCCCGTGCCCGCGTTATCGTGAGCACATGCGGTGGGCTGAGCTGACGAACGGCAAGCGGGAGGCGCCCGAGCCCCTGGAGGGGAACGTGGTGGCCACCGTGCTCACCGGCACGCTCGTGTGGGCCGTCCTCTTCGTGGCCCAGCTGCCGTTCTACGGCTGGTACGCGGACCGCGGGCACGAGTGGTGGATCTGGACCTGCCTCGCCGGCACGGGCCTCGGCCTCTTCGGCCTGTGGTACGCCCGCCGCCGCGAAGCCGCGATCCGCGCCCGGAAGGAGCGCGCCGGCGACGACCGGGACTGAGCCCGCCCGCCGTCAGCAGGGGGCGCGCCAGGCGTCCAGGGACAGGTTCTTGGCCATCGAGCTGAACCCCAGGGCCGTGGTCTCCGGGCAGAACTCCTCGGGGCGCAGGGCGTATTCGACGTGGAAGACCGCCTTGCCCGCCTCGATGAACGGGGTCAGGGCCGCGCACTCACCGAACTCGGCGCACTCCTCGTTCACCGCGAAGTCGAAGTCGTCGACCAGCTCCGGGACATGGGGGAGGTCGTTCTTCAGGCCCACCGACAGGCCCCGGTCGTGGGCCAGCTCCGCGATCATGCGGTTGTAGGCGAGCTGGTCGGCGCCGGTCAGCGGGAAGCCGGTGTCGTGGAGATGGCCGTCGAGCAGGTCGGGTTCGACCGCGTCGAAGCCCTTGTCGCGGCACATGTCGAACCGTTCGGCCATCAGCGGGCGCAGCACGTCCAGGGCGCGGATGTCCAGCCAGCGTTCGCCCTCCCAGCCGTTGCCCTCCCCGAGCAGCTCCGGCGGGAAGTCACCGGCGTCGGGGCGGAATTCCTCCCAGGCGCCCGCGTTGACGTAGCAGATGACCCGCACGTCCCGCTCGTGCAGCGCGGCCACGTCCGCGGCGCCGGACTCGAAGCCGTCGATGTCGTAGACCGGGACGTCCACGGTCAGGTCCGGCGTTCCCGAGAGCTGCCACTGCCACGCCGTGCCCGGGGCGGGCCGCCACACCTCGTCCTCCGGCGGAGCGGCGCAGGCCGCCGCCAGCGGCAGCAGGGCCGCGAGGGCGGCGGCCCGCCGGGATATCAGTCGAACCACCGGGCCGTGCGCAACTCCTCCGCCCGGGACGGGTCTTCCAGGAGCGCGGCGAGCTCGAAGCGGCGCGGCCACCGGCCGGTGGCCCAGGCCAGACCGGCGGCCAGGCCCTCGAACGTCGCGGCGTGCAGGGTGCCGTCGGGCGTCAGGCGCCAGTCCAGCTCGGTGCCGTCGATCACCAGCTCCTCGTACTCCACGTACGTGGCCGGGGTGTCCGGGCCGAGGAGCGCGCGGGCCTCCTCGGGGACCTCGCGGCGGGTGCCGCCCCCGGCGGGCGGCTCGGCCGGGAGCGCGGCGCTCAGCGGGCGCACGTCCAGCACGGCGGCCAGGTCGGCGGCGCGCGCGGGCGGCACCGGGAGCAGCGGGCGGCCGGCGGCCAGCGGCAGCAGGTCGGGGGCGTCCGCGACCAGCGCCTCCGCCGCGTCCACGACGCGCGGCTCGCCGTCCACCACGGCGCGCAACTCGTCGGGGAGCGTCACCTCCTCCGGGTCCAGATCGGCCAGCAGCGCGTACAGGCCGTGCAGTTGGCCCGCCGTCACCGGCACCGCCGGGTCCGCGAGGCGGGCCAGCAGGTCGGCCGCGCCGCCCGGCTCGGCCAGCAGCGCGCGGGCCGTCGTGCGCACCCCGAGGGCGTGCAGCACCTCCTCGTCCGCGTCGGCCGTGTCCGCGTCCTCGTACAGCCCGGCCAGCAGCGGATCGCCGCCCGCCGCGCGCAGCCCCGCCGGGCGGCGGCCGTCCAGCACGGGCGCGCCGCGCAGCCACCACGCGGTGTACGAGCGGGCCCGCTCCACGCCGCCGTCCGGCATCCGCACCCGCACCGGCGTGATCAGCGCCTCGCGGAACGGCGGGCGGGACAGCAGCGACAGCACGCGCTTCCACTGCCCGTCGTCCACCAGCTCCAGGTCCCGCACGGCCACCACCTCGGCGGCGACCGGCGGCAGCGGGCTGTCGCCCAGCGCGTCGAGGGTGTCCTCGCACCACACGTCCACCGCGTCCAGCAGCCCCACGTCGTCGGGCTCCGCGTACCCGGCGTCGCGCGGCTCCAACTCGTCGGGGTCCAGGACGACATCGGTGGCCCGTATCAGCGCGAAGTCCGCCTGCACGCCGACGGCCGTCAGCGGCTGCTCGCCCCAGCGGGCGGCCAGGTCGGCGTCGCACGCGGCGAGTTCGCCCGGACGGATGACCTGCTGGAACGGGCTTCCCGGGTAGACCAGTTCACCGGCCGGGGTCAGCTCGCCGTCCTCGTCCGGCAGTGCCAGCGCGGCCAGCCACGGCAGTTCGCCGGGCGCCGGCTCCGCGTCGCGCACGAGGCCCAGGACCGTCGCGGCCAGCTCGGCGGCGGGCACGGCGTCCTCGTCCCACACGTCCATGTCGGCCGACGCGGCGACCGCCGACCGCACCTGCGGGGTGTCCAGCACGGCGCGCGGCGTGGCCGGGTTCGCGCCCAGCTTCTCCAGCAGCGGGTGCGCGGCGTCCGGATGGGCCACCTTCAGCCCGAGGCGGCCCAGCTCCTCCGGCTCGGTCCCGGCCACCGGCAGCAGCACCCGGCGCGGCCCGATCGTGGTGCGGCCGTCCGCCAGCGGCACCGGCAGCCCGTGCAGCAGCTCCGGGTCGACGCCCGACAGCGACTCGTACAGCCGCCACCACCACGCGGGCGGGCGTTCCACGCCGGCCAGCCGGTCGATCATCTCGCCCAGCGAGACCCGGGCGACCTCCAGCACCCGCAGCTCGGCCCGCCGCTCCAGCCCGGCGGGCAGCAGCACCGGGAACAACTCGGCCAGCACGGCCACGGTCTCCGCACCGGCCCGCTCCACCAGCTCCGCCTCCACCGGGCGCAGCGCGACGGGGATCTCGTTCCCGGGATCCCCGTCGACGGCCGCCTCGGCGGCACCGGCCGCCGCCGCGCTGGGCAGGAACGCCGTGGTCGGCAGCCGCTCCAGCAGCGACTGCCGCAGCGCGCCGTCGAGTTCGCCCCGGCCCAGCGGCCCCGGCACCAGGCTCAGCGTCTCGCTGGTCACCGGCCGCCACGCGGCCAGCAGCGCCGCGTACGCGTCGGCCGCCCGCTCGATCAGGAAGTCCGTCAGCGGGCCGGGCGCCACATGGCGGCGGGTCGGCTCCAGCGGGAAGCTCGCGATCAGCAGCGCGGGCAGGCCCAGCGGGTCGTCGGTCGGGGTCGGCGCGTGCACCACGGCCGGGCTGGTCGGCGGCGCCGGGGCGCCCTCCGCGTCCACGGGAACGGCCCAGGTCACCGACCAGTGGCGGCGCTCCCGCTCCTCCAGCGGCCGGTCCGCGAGGAGCGCGGGATCGGCCTCGCCGCTGTCGGACACGACCCGCCAGCGGGTGGAACGGACCGCGCTCCCGGCCGGCCCCGGCTCCTCGGTGATCTGCGTGTACGAGCCGAACTGCCGCCGCGTCAGCGTCCGGGCGCCGCCCGCCGTCTCCACCGTGACCTCGTCCAGGCCGGGCAGCGTCAGCAGCAGCGTGTCGTCCACCGCCTGAAGCAGCCGCGTCGCCAGGTCCTCGGCCGCCGCGTCCCGCAGCGGCAGCGTGACGGCCGTGTCGTAGCCCTCGGGCACCGCCGCGGCCTCGCCCGGCGGCGCGGGGAACGGCAGCCGCAGCAGCGGAACGGCGTGCCGCTGGCCCGCCCTGCGGTCCAGCTCGGCCAGCAGGTCCGGGTGCTCCCCGGCCGCCTCGCGCGCCAGCTCCGTCGCCTCGGCCAGGGACCAGCGCACCCCGCCCGCCGCGCTCGCGATGGCGGGGGCGTCGCTGACGGCGAGCACGGCCGCGAAACCGACGCCGAACCGGCCGACGCCCACCGCCTCGTCGCGCTTGGCGGAGGCGCGCAGCGTGGACAGCGACTCGACGCCCGCCGCGTCCAGCGGCGAGCCGGTGTTGGCGACGACGAGCACGCCGTCGCGCAGCGTGAGGCGCAGGCGGCCGGGCCGCCCGGCGCGGGCGGCGGCGTCGGCGGCGTTCTGGGCCAGCTCGATGACCAGCCGGTCGCGGTAACCGCCCCGGGCCAGGTCTTCCTCCGCGTTGGCGTCCTCACGGAAGCGTGCCGGGAGGTCGGTCCACGCGCTCAGGACGGTGCGCCGCAGCCGCCCGGTGCCGAACAGGTCGAACAGGTCGTCGGTGGTCACGGGTGCGACAGTACCGGTTGGCCGACGTCACCCCGGAAAGCGCTTCAGAGGGGATCGGCCGCCAGGTGGTCGATCACGGGCGGCGCCGGCTGCGCGGCCCTGGGGCTCACGGCCGCCTCCGAGTGCGCGCCGCAGCCGTACGCCAGCGAGACCACGTGCCCGTCCGCCGGGGAGAACTCGTTGGCGCACACCCCGAACGCCTGCCGCAGCGCGCCCGCCATCGGCAGCAGGAACCCGCAGCTCAGACAGTTCGCCGGGGCCGCCTGCGCCATCGGCGTCTCCGGGCCGTAGCCCTCCTCCCAGCGGTCGGCGGCCTCCTGGAGCCCGTACCAGGACAGCACCCGGCGCCGGCCCAGGCCCAGCTCCGCGGCGATGTCCGCGACGCTGCCGCGCCGGATCACCTCGCCCTCGGGCTCGGCGGGCTCGGCCTCGACCTCCTCGCCGACGGCGATGAACCCCGGATCCAGGCGCGGGTCGTCGCCCTCGGCCGGCAGCAGGTCGCCGGGGCCGAGGTCGCCGGGGCGCAGCCGCTCGCTCCACGGCACCCACTCCGGGGCCAGCAGCGCGTCCGGGCCGGGCAGCAGCGCGACCTCGTCCACGGTGACGTAGCGGGCCCGCGCGGCGCGGGCGACCGTGACGCCCCAGCGCCAGCCCGGGTAGCCGGGCTCCTCGCCGGCGAAGAAGTGGGTGACGAGCCGGTCGCCCTCGGCGACGGCCCCCAGATACGGCCCCAGTGGGTGCGGGTGCGCGGCCTGTGCCGCCGCGTCGCGCGCCAGCTCCACCGCCTCGGCGCACAGCCGGTCGGGGGTCTGGCTTCGTGTCCCGTTCCCGGTCCCAGCACCACTCACAAGAAATCTCCTACGCCGCCATTGTCGCGAGCGGGCGCCTTGGGGATACCCCCGGGCAGGGCCCGGTGGAGAACGGGCCGACGGAGCGGACGCTGGGACCGCTGCGACGTCGGGCTGAACGAGGCAAGGCGCACCGTCCGCCCACGCTACCGCACGGGCCGGGGCGCTGTGCACGGACCGCGAAAGAGCGACTCTTTCCGTAAACCCCTGTAAAGGGGCGGTGAGAAGGAGGAACCGGTCTCCCGTTCTGCCCTTAGGCTTGGGAGCCGTGGCTGCTGCTGGCGGTTCCTCCGAGCTGAGAACCGGGTCCGGATCCGGGCTTCTCCGGGTGGTGCGGGCGACCGGTCGTGCCCTGCCGGCGGTCCCCCTGGCGCTGGGCCGCCGCATCCGGCGCGCGACGCACGCGCACGGCGCCGGGGAATCGGGGCTGGGCAAGCTGATCGAGCTGCACGCGGTGCACTCGATGGGCGACATGCTCGTCACGATGGCGCTGGCGTCGACGATCTTCTTCTCCGTCCCCACCGACGAGGCGCGCGGCCGGGTCGCGCTGTATCTCGCCGTCACCATGGCCCCGTTCATCCTCCTCGCGCCCGTGATCGGCCCGCTGCTGGACCGGGTCCCGCACGGCCGCCGGGCCGCGATGGCGGGCGCGCTGCTGGCGCGCGGGACGCTGGCGCTGGTGATCGCGGGCGCGGTCTCCGGCGGCGGCCTGGAGCTGTACCCGGCGGCGCTGGGCGTGATGGTGTGCTCGAAGGCGTACAACATCGTCCGGTCCGTCGCCGTCCCGCGCCTGCTGCCGTCCCGGATCTCGCTGGTGAAGGCGAACGCCAGGATCACCCTCACCGGCCTCATCGCGGCGGGCGCCGCCGCGCCGCTGGGCCTCGGCCTGAACGCGATCGGGCAGGAGTGGCCGCTGTACGGCGCCTGCGCGCTCACCGTGCTCGGCGCGATCCTCTCCTTCCGGCTGCCGCACCAGGTCGACCTGGCCCGCGACGAGCGGAAGGTGCACCTGGCCGAGCTGGCCGAGTCCCGCGCCGGGCGGGCGCGCGACGCGGACGACGGGCGGAGCTCGGGGGTGCTGCGCGGCCTGGACTCGCCGGTGTTCAAGGCGCTGCTGGCCAACGCGGGGCTGCGGGGGCTCTCCGGCTTCCTGCTGTTCTTCATGGCGTTCCTGCTGCGGAACGAGCCGCTGCCGGGGCTCACGGCCGCGTTCTCCCTCGGCGTCGTCGGCGTCGCGGCCGGCACCGGCAACGCGCTGGGCAACCTCCTGGGGAACTGGCTGCGCGACCGCGCCCCGGAGTTGATCCTGCTGATGGTCCTCGCCCTGGCGCTGTCCTGCGCGGTCGCGGCGACGGTGAACTACACGGCGGCCACCGTCGTCGCCGTCTGCGCGGCGGCCGGGATCTGCCAGGCGCTGGGGAAGCTGTCGCTGGACGCGATGATCCAGCGGGACGTGCCGGAGGTGGTGCGGATCTCGGCGTTCGCCCGCTCCGAGACCTCGCTGCAGATGGCGTGGGTCGCGGGCGGCGCGATCGGGATCTCGCTGCCGCTGGACGGGCGGCTGGGGATGACGGTCGGGGCCTGCGTGGTGTTCCTGGCCACGGCCTCGGCCCTGCGGAGCCTGCTGTCCGTCGCCCGGCGCGGCACGCCGCACCCCCGCGTCAAGTGACCCGCGCGGCCGGGTTAACCTGCCCGCATGACTGCGTACGCCACCACGCGCTCCCGGCGACCGCGGGGCCGCCGCATCGCCCGGACCACCCTCGCCGCCGGCGCCGTTTCGCTGGGGCTCGTCACGCTCGCCGCGTGCGACAAGCCGACGCCGCACGCGACCTTCACGGTCGGGTCGAGCACCGAGTCGCACGAGACGACCACCGACTGCTGGAAGGACGGGGAGCCACTGGGCGCGGAGCGGGCGCAGTCCTGCCTGGAGAGCGAGGAGGACGTCCCGGTCATCACCGTGGAGACCGGCGACACCTTCCGTGTCGGCGTGGACCCGGAGGTCGCGGAGAGCGGCTGGCTGATCTTCTACCAGGGCCAGCCGTACGAGGCGGAGCCGTACACCACGACCTACGAGACGTTCTCCGTGGACGACCTGTACCAGGTGATGCGGCAGCAGTCGCCGGGCGAGCTGCCGCAGCGGGACACGCTGCGGGTCGTCGTGGCGCAGGTGGGCGACGAGTACGACATGGAGAGCATCTGGTCGTCGTCCTCGCAGGAGGAGTACCAGGAGAAGCTGTTCGGCTCCTTCGAGGGCGTGTGGAACCTCGAACTGGAACCGCGGGACTGACGGCGGCCCGGCGCGCATGACGGGCCTGACGCACGTCCTGGTCGTCACCGCCGTCGCCGCCGAGCGCGACGCGGTGACGCGCTCCGTGGCCCGCGGCGCCGTCCCCCTGCCGGGGGTGCGGCCGGAGGTGCTGCGGGTCTGCCCGCTGCACACGCGGGTCGTGGTGGACGCGGTCGCCGCCGGGGTCGGCCCGGCCGCAGCCGCCGCGGGGACCGCGACGTCGCTGGCGCTGGCGCCCGGCCGCGGGGAGCCGTACGACCTGGTGGTCTCGGCGGGCATCGCGGGCGGGTTCGCCGGTGCGGCGGCCGTGGCGGGCACGACAGTCGTCGCCTCCGCGATCATGGCGGCCGACCTGGGCGCCGAAACCGCGGAGGGCTTCTCCGACATGGCGGAACTGGGCTTCGGCATCGTCGCCCACCAGCCGCCGCCCACCCTGGCCCGGACCGCCGCCGAGGCGCTCGGCGCCGTCCACGGGCCGGTGCTGACCGTGTCGACCGTCACCGGCACCGCCCGGCGCGCCGCCGAGCTGGCCGCGCGTCACCGGGGCGTGGCGGCCGAGGCGATGGAGGGGTTCGGCGTGGCGACGGCCGCCGCCCTGCACAGCGTTCCGGTGCTGGAGATCCGTACCGTTTCCAACTCCGTCGGCCCGCGCGACCGCGCCGCCTGGCGCGTTCCGGAGGCGCTGCGCGCGCTGACGGACGCCTTCGCCGCGCTGTGGCCGGTACTCGACTCCTGGAAGGAGCGTGAGGGACCGTGGCCGATACGGAGTTCGCGGGGCGGCGGCCGTTGAGCATCGCGTACTCGCCTTGCCCCAACGACACGTTCGTCTTCCATGCCTGGGCCCACGGCCTGGTGCCCGGCGCGCCCCCGGTCGGCGTCCGCCTCGCGGACATCGACATCACCAACGGGCTCGCCGAGCGCGGCGAGGGCGAGATCCTCAAGGTGTCGTACGCGGTGCTGCCCTGGGTCCTCGACACCTACGCGCTGCTGCCGTGCGGCGGCGCCCTCGGGCGGGGCTGCGGGCCGCTGGTGCTGACGCCGGGCCCGGCGGAACCGGCCGCGCTGGCGGGGCGGACCGTGGCGGTCCCCGGCGAACGGTCCACCGCCTACCTGTTGTTCCGGCTGTGGGCGGCGGCCCACGTGCCGGGCGGGGTCGGGGACGTGCGGGTGATGCCGTTCCACGAGATCATGCCCGCGGTGCGCGACGGCCGGGTGGACGCCGGTCTGGTGATCCACGAGGCGCGGTTCACCTATCCGCGCTTCGGGCTCCACCAGCTCGCGGACCTGGGCGAGTTCTGGGAGGGGACCACCGGGCACCCGATCCCGCTGGGCGCGATCATCGCCCGGCGCTCGCTGGGCGAGGAGCGGCTGCGGGCGATCGCCGGGGCGATCCGGGCGTCCGTGCGCCGGGCGTGGGCCGATCCGGCGGCCAGTCGCGACTATGTGCTGACGCACGCGCAGGAGATGGACCCGGCGGTGGCGGACGCTCACATCGGGCTGTACGTCAACGAGTTCACCGCGGAGCTGGGCGAGGCGGGGCGGGCGGCGGTGGCGGAGCTGCTGACGCGGGCGGCCGGCGAGGGCCTGGTGCCGCGGGTGCCGGAGGAACGGCTGCGGCCGGTCGGCTCGGAAGGGTGATACGGGCTCTGGGGCGACCGGTGACCTGTGAAACCGGCTCAGACGTCCAGCTGGTCGGCGACGGCGCGCAGCATCCCGGCGATCTTCCGGCCGTTCTGCCGGTCGGGGTACCGGCCGCGTTCGAGCTGCTGGGAGACGCCGTCCAGCAGCGTGGTCAGGTCCTGCACGATGGAGGCCAGCTCGTCCGGCTTGCGCCGCTGCGCCGCGGCCACGGAGGGCACCGGGTCGAGCAGCGTGACCGACAGGGCCTGGTCCCCGCGCTGGCCGGCGACGACGCCGAACTCCACGCGCTGACCGGGCTTCAGCCCGTCGACCCCGCTGGGCAACGCCGAGGAGTGCACGAAGACATCGCCGCCGTCGTCACGGGAAAGGAAGCCGAAGCCCTTCTCGCTGTTGAACCACTTGACCTTGCCGGTAGGCACGTGTCCTCGTCCTCGCACTCGTTCCACACCAATAGGGCGGGCCGCAGGACCCGCCACCCCCCAGGCTAATCGCCCCCGGCCCGGTGACAAGATGCCGCCGGGCCGTTTCGGAGGATCACTGCCCCCGGGTCGTGGCGAGTATGCGCGGGTGCGACCCTGGACGGGTGAGTGGATACGGAAACAGGCCGGGAGACGTGCTGGTGCGCGTGGGCGGCGTCGTCTTCGCGGTCGGCGCGGTCGCGACGCTGGTCACCGTGATTCCGCTGTTCATCGGCGCGGACCCGCTGCCGACGGCGGCGTACGTGGTGTCGATGCTGATGGGCGTGGGATTCCTGATCGCCGGGGCCGGGCTGGTGCGCTCGATCGCGCACCAGCGGCGGCAGGACCGGGCGGCTCAGGCGCGTTCGGCCAGGTAGCCGTCGAGCCAGCGGGGGAACGCGCCGAGGTCGGGCAGCACCACGTCGGCGCCCGCCGCGCGCAGTTCCTCCGCCGCGCACGGCCCGGTCGGGACGGCCACCGACAGCGCGCCGGCGGCGTGCGCGCCGCGCACGTCCCCCGTGTGGTCCCCGACGTAGACGGCCGCGTCGTGGGCGCGCAACGCCTCCGCCTTGGCCTCGGCCCACAGCGAGCCGATGACGGCGTCCGGTGCGAGGCCGAGGTGTTCGACGTGCAGCTTGGCGTTGGGCTGGTACTTGGCGGTGACGATGATGGCCCGGCCGCCGTGGCCGCGCACGGCGGCGATGGCCTCCCGCGCGCCGGGCATGGCCTCGATGGCGCGGATGGCGTGCGTCACGTACAGCTCGCGGTAACGCTCGCCGACGGCCGGGATGTCGGCGGCGGGGAACCAGTGCGCCAGCTCCTCCTCCAGCGGCGGCCCGAGGCGGGTGACGGCCAGGTCGGCGTCCACGAACACGCCGGTCTCGGCGGACAGGGCCCGGTAGGCGGCCCTGATGCCGGGGCGCGAGTCGATGAGGGTCATGTCGAGGTCGAACCCGACAGTAACCGGTGGGTGAAGAACCGGTGTGGGCGAAGGGGTCTGCGCGGAAGGCGGCATGCCGCTATTGTGCCTCCAGCACATGCGTCCGGTTAGGATCGCCTAACCTAACTCGACGGGTGTCCAGCACCTTTCACGTGACCCTTCACTCGACCTCGGGGACCCGCAGCATGCAAGCCGTTGAGACTCCGCCGCGCCCGCGCGCCCGGTCGCGGATCGGTCTGGTGACCGCCGCGGCGGTGGGCGTGGGGCTGGCGGTGGTGCTGAGCCTGGCGGTGGGCAGCCGTTCCATCGCCCCGCCGGACGTGTGGCGGGCGCTGTTCCTCGACGGAACGGGCCCCGACGCGGAGGTCGTGACCGAACTGCGGCTGCCGCGCACCCTCATCGGCCTGATGGTCGGCGCGGCCCTCGGGATGGCGGGCGCGGTGATGCAGGGTCTGACCCGCAACCCGATCGCGGAGCCCGGCATCCTCGGCGTCAGCCAGGGCGCGTCGGTCGCGGTGGTCCTCGCCATCGCCTACGCCGGGGTGCACACCCTGGCCGGATACGTCTGGTACGCCTTCGCCGGGGCCGGGATCGCGGCGGTCGCCGTGTACGCGGTGTCGGCGCGCGGCCGGGAGGGCGCGACGCCGGTGAAGCTGGCCCTGGCGGGCGCGGCGATCAACGCGCTGCTCGCGTCGGTGATCGCGGCCGTGCTGACGACGCAGGCGGCGACGCTGGACGAGTTCAGGTTCTGGCAGATCGGCTCGCTCTCCGGGCGGGACGCCGAGATCGCCGGGCAGATCTGGCCGTTCCTGCTGGCCGGGGTGGTCCTGGTCGTCGCGGCGGCCCGCGGCCTGGACGCGCTGGCGCTCGGCGACGACGTGGCGCGCGGGCTCGGCCAGAACGTGGCCCTGGTCCGCGTGACGGGCGGCCTGGGCGCGACGGTCCTCACGGGCGTGGGCGTCGCGGCGGCCGGCCCGATCGCGTTCGTCGGCCTGGCCGTCCCGCACATCGCCCGTGCCCTGGTCGGTGCCTCGCACCGCTGGCTGCTGCCGATGTCGGCCCTGCTGGGCCCGGTGATCCTCCTCGCCGCCGACGTGGCCGGCCGGATCATCTTCCCCCCCTCCGAGGTCCCGGCGGGCGTGACGACGGCCCTGATCGGCGTCCCCTTCCTGGTCTACCTGGTCCGCAGGACGGGAGCCACCGCATGAGTTCGCCCACCCGCCCGCCGGGAC
>NZ_JBPQTQ010000060.1:0-33340 GCF_051386415.1 Streptomyces sp. URMC 129 | reverse complement strand
GGTCCGCCGCCGTCCGCGAGCACGCGGACTTCCTGTGGCTGCGCCCGCTGGACGTTCCCCGGATGCTGGCCGCGCGCATCAGGAGGGTGTCCAGCCGCCCGGTGCCCGCGACGTACTCGGGGTGGGCCCGCATCGCGTCCGCCACGCGGCGCTCCGGGGTGCCGGGGGCCGCCCGCACGTGCGCCCGGAAGGCGCGGGCCAGACCCGTCAGGGACAGGGCGAACAGCGGGGCGCCGCAGCCGTCCACCGCCACATGGCCGACCGGCTCGGCCGTCGCCGTCTCCACCGTCTCGCGGATCAGCGCCTGCACCGGGTGGTCGGGGTCGAGGTACCTCTCCACCGGCCAGCCCCGCACCACGCACGCGGCCAGCATCGCGGCGTGCTTGCCCGAGCAGTTCATCGCCGTCCGGCTCCGCGGCCCCGGACCCTCGCCGTAGCCGGGCCGGTCCTCCGGGCACCGCAGGGCCTCCGCGCCCAGCCCGTGCTCGGCCAGCAGCGCGCGCACCAGCTCCTGGTGGTAGTCCTCCCCGGCGTGGCTCGCCGCCGCCAGGGCCAGCCGTTCGCCCGCCAGCTCCAGGCCGGAGCGCAGGATGCCGGCGGCCTGCATCGGCTTGTTGCAGGAGCGCGGGAAGACCGGCGCCGTCACGTCGCCGAGCGCCCGTTCCACCGTGCCGTCCGCCGCCAGGATCACCAGCGAGCCGCGGTGCCGTCCCTCCACGAACCCGGACCGGACGACCTCCGCGAGCACGGGCGGCGATGACGGCGAGGACGGGGACATGAGCGGTCCTTTCACCGGGCAGCAGCGCGTCAGGACAGCAAGTCGTCGACCTGCGCCTCCCCGACACGGTACCTGCGGGCGATCTCCGAGCCGCAGGCGTCCGCCGTCCGGTGCAGGGACTGCCGCCGCCGCGACACCTGCGCCTCCCACCGCGCCAGCCGGCCCAGCGCGTCGTGCAGTTCGTCGTCGCTGAGCGCGGTCAGGTCGGACAGCGAGACCTCGTCCAGCATCTCCTCCGCCAGCCGCCGGTACTCCTCGCTTGCCGGCGGCCCGAGCGTCACGTGGCGGGCCGAGGACCGCTGGCGTGACGGTTCGTCCGCCAGAATGCTCGGCAGCTGGTCGAGCAGCCCCGACTCCTGGGCGATCCGCCGCCGGCGCTCCGCCTCCAGAATGTCGATCCGCCCCTGGAGCATCCGCCGCACGTAGCTGAGATCGGCCTCCTCGCGAATCGCCGCCCGGCGCAGCTCCCGCACCTGCGGCAGGCCGAGCGCGGTCAGCTCCGGCTGCGCGACGTCCCAGGGCGCTGTGCTGCGTGTGTCGGGACCCGGTGTGATCATCCGCTTTTAGTCCCCTCGTCCCCGTTTCCGTCCGGTAGCGCGGTACGTACCCCGTAGCACGCATCGTGTCACTGTGTACCCGGCAGCCGCAGCGCTCTGGCACCCATCCGGCTCTCCCACGCCGAACAGGAACGTTCCGGCATGATGGCCCTTATGCGAGCTGTGGTGCAGCGGGTGAACGGCGCGGCCGTCACCGTCGACGGCGAGACCGTCGGTGAAATCGTGGGCCAGGGGCTGTGTGTGCTGGTGGGAGCCACGCACGGCGACACGGAGCGGACCGCCGAGCGGCTGGCCGACAAGCTGTGGACGCTGCGCGTGCTCGACGGCGAGAAGTCCTGCTCCGATGTCGGCGCCCCTCTGATTGTCGTTTCGCAGTTCACTCTCTACGGTGACGCCAGGAAAGGCCGTCGCCCCACCTGGAACGCCGCCGCGCCCGGCGAGATCGCCGAACCGCTCGTCGACGCCGTCTGCGCGCGGCTCCGCGCCCTCGGCGCCCACGTCGAAACGGGGCGCTTCGGCGCGCACATGCGGGTCACCCTGACCAACGACGGCCCGTTCACGGTGCTGCTGGAGATGTGACCCGGGCCGGCCGGGCGAACGCCGCGGGCCGCGCCTACGGCTCGACCACCGTCTCCTGCACCGCCGGGGTATCCCCGGCGAGCAGCTCGGCGTCCACCGGCACGTTCCGCTTCACCAGCGCCAGCGCGATCGGCCCCAGCTCATGGTGCCGGGCCGGCGTCGTGACGAAGCCCACCGGGCGGCCCTCGGCGCCGTCCGCCGCCAGCCGCACCGGGGCGCCGTGCTCCGGCAGCTTCACCTCGCTGCCGTCCAGGTGCAGGAAGACCAGGCGGCGCGGCGGCCGGCCCAGGTTGTGCACCCGGGCCACCGTCTCCTGGCCCCGGTAGCAGCCCTTGTTCAGGTGCACCGCCGTCTCCAGCCAGCCCAGCTCGTGCGGGATCGTCCGGTGGTCGGTCTCCCGGCCCAGCCGCGGCCGGTGCCCCTCGACGCGCAGCGCCTCGTACGCCAGCACCCCGGCCACCGGGCCGTGCCCGGCGGCGAACGCGGCCAGCCCCGCGCGCGGCAGGAACACGTCCCGCCCGTGCGGCGTCTCGCGCACCACCGCGCCGTCCGGCACCCCGGCGATCGATCCGGCCGGCAGGTGCACCACGGCGAACTCCCCGGTGCGGTCCGCGATCTCCACCCGGTAGAGGAACTTCATCTTCTCCAGGTACGCCAGCAGCGCGGGCGCCGCGCCCGGCTCGGTGTGCGCCCACGTCGTCGTGCCGTCGTCCACCAGATACAGCACGTGCTCGATATGGCCCTGGGCGGAGAGGATCAGCGCCTCGGTGGCCCGGCCCGGCTCCAGCTCCGCGACGTGCTGCGTGAGCAGCAGATGCAGCCAGCTCAGCCGGTCGGGCCCGGAGACGGTCACCACGTCCCGGTGCGACAGATCGACCAGGCCCTCGCCCCGGGCCAGCGCGCGTTGCTCCCTGAACAGCTCCCCGTAGTGCGCGGCGACCCCGGCGTCCGGGGCGTCGGCGGCCACGGCACCGGGCAGGGAGAGCAGCGGACTCGCGTACGGCGTCATGCCGTCCAGCCTACGGCTCCCGCGCCGGGGCCTCCTCGGCCAGGCGGGCCGTGCACTCCTCGCAGCGGCCGAAGATCGCGAAGTGCCGCAGGTCGGTGTCGAAGCCGAACTTCTCGCGCAACCGCTCCGCGAACGGACCGGCCACCTCCATGTCCGCCTCGACGACCCGCTCGCAGTCCCGGCACATCAGGTGCAGGTGTTGGTGCCGCTCCGCCAGGTGGTACGTGGGCGCGCCGTGGCCCAGGTGGGCGTGGGAGACCAGGCCCAGCTCCTCCAGCAGCTCCAGCGTGCGGTACACCGTCGAGATGTTGACCCCGCCGGCGGTGCGGCGCACCTCGGTGAGGATGTCCTCCGGCGTGGAGTGCTCCAGCTTTTCGACAGCCTCCAGCACAAGCTGCCGCTGCGGCGTCAGCCGGTAGCCGCGCTTGCGCAGATCGCTCTGCCAGTCGGTGCTCACCACGCTGCCCAGTGTAGGAGAGCCAGAGGGCACGGACCCCGCCCGAGGGGATCCGGCGGGGTCCGTGCAAGGAGGCGGACACCATCCTGCTCGGTCCGGCGTCAAACCGCCGTAAGTGCCGGACGCCCGGCGCGGTCGCGGGCCGTAGAGTGCACGTGACGCGGAAGGGAGCGGTGCGGTGGATCTGGGACTGGCGGATCGGGTCTACGTCGTGACCGGCGGCAGCAAGGGCCTCGGCTTCGCGACGGCCGCCGCGCTGGTGGCCGACGGCGCGCGCGTGGTGGTGTCCTCGCGCGACGAGCGGAACGTGGCCGCCGCCGTGGAACGCCTCGGCGGCGCGGGCAAGGCCCTGGGCATGGTGGCGCACCTGGGCGACCGGGAGACGGCGGCCCGGCTGGTGGACACGGCGCTGGAGGGCTTCGGGCGGCTGGACGGCGCGCTGATCTCGGTGGGCGGCCCGCCCCAGGGCACGGCCGCCGAGGCCGGGGACGAGCAGTGGCGCACGGCCTTCGAGTACGTGTTTCTCGGCGCCGTACGGGCCGCCCGCACGGTCGTGGGCCGCCTGACGGCGGGCGGCGCGGTCGGTCTGGTGCTGTCCACCTCGGCCCGCTCCCCGATCCCGGGCCTGGGCATCTCCAACGGCCTGCGACCCGGCCTGGCCATGGTCGCCAAGGACATGGCCGACGAGTTCGGCCCGCGCGGCATCCGGGTCTTCGGCCTGATGCCGGGCCGGATCGCGACGGACCGCATGACGGAGCTGGACGCGTCGGCCGACGCCGCGGCCCGCCGCCGCGCGCTGGAGTCGATCCCGCTCGGCCGCTACGGCACCCCCGAGGAATTCGGCCGCACCGCCGCGTTCCTGCTCTCCCCGGCCGCCGGCTACATCACCGGCACCACCGTCGCGGTCGACGGCGGGGCGCTGCGCACACCCTGAGCCGCCGGTCACGGACGCGGGGGGACCAGTCCCGCGTAGATCGTGAGGTCCCAGCAGAAATATCCCTGCAATTCCTTGTCGGCGACGATCTGGAAGGAGAAGCGGCGGGTCTCGGACCCGGCCCGGGTGACGAACGCGGCCCACGCGTGGCCCACCACCGTCTGTACGTCGAACGCCGGGGATCCGGGGCGATCGGGATCGGGGAAGGGCGCGAGGGCGTCGCTCACGAGGAGCGCAGGGTGGCTGAGCATCTTCCCGGTGCCGTGCCGGTAGAGCAGGGCGCTGTAGTCGAAGCCGGAGGACATCGTCGTCTCGGACCACCGGACGACGTCGCCGACTTCCGCGGGAAGGGTGAGGGTGTCCCCGGGCTGGTCCGTGATCCCGGCTCCCCGCATTTTCATGCGGATGTACTGCGCGTCGATCACGGTCGGATTGTTCTCGTCCGTCGACGCGCCGGGGTATTTCTCCACAATGGTCGACGTGTCGAACGCGATGGTGATGTCGAAAAATCTCGAACGGTACTGATGGTCGCCGTTTCCCGGCCATGACGGTGACTCGGGCATCGTTGTCTTCCTCCCTCAGCCGCCGATGGCGCGGGGCCGGATCCTGTGCGATCCGGCCCCGCGCTCCCGGGCGGAATCCTGACCGTGATCAGGAAATGGTGATCTTCGGGTCCCAGCGGAAGTAGCCCTTGAGGTCATTCCCGTCGAGGATCTGGAAGAAGAAGTCGTACGTGACGACGCCCTTCTTCTTCACCTCGGCGCTCCAGTAGTGGGACTTGATGGTCTGCGTCAGGTACTTCGGCGAGCCGAGCGGCGCGTCCGGGTCGGGATAGGGGAGATCCTTCTCGGTCACGACGGGCCTGGGGTCGGTGATGAGCTTGTCATTGCTCATGTACCGGTACAGCAGGGCGCTGTAGTCGAAGTTGAGCGAGAACGTCGTCTCCCGCCATCTGATGACGTCGCCCACCTTCGCCTGGAAGTTCAGCTCCCCACCGGGGTTGCCGATGATCTTGTCCCGCTTGACCGTCATGTAGATGTAGTCACGGACGTCGTTCGGCAGGATGCCGGTCGGATTGGCCGGGTCCTTCGAGGCGTTGGGGTACTTTTCGACGATGGTGGCGGCGTCGAACGCGATCAGCACGTTGGTGATGACGGATACCGCTGCGGGGTCGATCTGCCCGGTTTCGGGTGCTGCCATGGTGGTCATTCTTGATCCCTTACGGTGTCGGGTCCTTCGGGAATTGCTCTTCATGACGCCGGTCCCGGTTTTCTCGGAAAACGGCCCACGGGGCGCGTCGTGCGAATCATGAGTATGTGCGGGAAGCGTCGAGCCTCCATCACCGTAAAAGACGCCCACAGGGCCCGCAATTCGTAGGCGGGGGGCGTTACGCCGTCCGACAGGGGATCCGCCAGTGCGCGGAGCGAACGAAAAACCTCCCCGGCCGACCGGGCCGGGGAGGTGCCGTCCGCTGTCTCAGCGGAAGAAAGCGATGCCGTCGTCCGGCAGGTTCTTCAGGTCCGCGACCCACTCCTTGGGGTTCACGGCCTTCTTCAGGTGCGCCGACATGTACGGCCGCAGCGGGATGTCGGGGGTGGCCTTCTCGCCCACCCACATCAGGTCGCCGTTCACATAGCCGTACAGCCGCTTGCCGCCCGAGTACGCCGGGGAGCCCTGGGTGCGCGCGACCGCGTCCGTCACGAGGTCGATCTGCGGCTTGCCCTCGGCCAGTTCGCCGTACCAGATCTCCGCGACGCCCTGGTCGCGGATCATCGTGACCTCGACCTGCCGGCCGGGCCCGATCCGCCAGAAGCCGTGCTCGGACTCCAGCGGCTCCAGCCGGTTGCCCTCGGCGTCCAGGCGCCAGGTGTGCGAGGCGTATTCGAGGAAGTCACGGCCGTCGTGCGAGAACGACGCCTCCTGGCCGAAGTTGCACGCCTCCTGCCCCGGGTCCCCGAACTTGTCGAGGGCCGCGACGCCCGCGCCCTGCCAGGTGCCCAGCAGGAAGACCAGCGGGACGAGGTCCGGGTGGAGGTCGGACGGAATCTCGATCATGGATCAGCGCTGGCCCTGGTAGAGCCTCGCCACGACCAGGGCGGCGAAGGCCGCGCTGCCGACACCCACCGCGACCATCAGAGTGATGAAGAATGCCTCCAGCACGGCGTGCTCCTTGTTCTTCGGATATGAATTCCGTCCGTGCCCGAGTCTAGTCGCCCCCACCGGGGGAATCTCAGTGGGTGGGTCGCACAGGCACGTGGCTTGCGTGCGGCCTTGACCGTTTTGTGATCACTGCGGCTGAACGCGTGAAGGCGCGCTCGCGTCTAAGCGCGTGGAAAGGGTGTGATCATGAGTTGTCCGAACTGCGGTGGAGCCATGCATCAGGGACCGCGCGGGGACTGGGTGTGTGCCACGTGTGGCACGACTCGCTAGCGCCGTAGACCTCACGACTACGGTGGCGCCATGGCTCAGAAGCTGGTGATCAAGGTGACGGCGGGGGCGGACGCCCCCGAGCGGTGCTCGCAGGCGTTCACGGTGGCGGCGGTGGCCGCCGCCAGCGGGGTGGAGGTGTCGCTGTGGCTGACCGGGGAGTCCGCGTGGTTCGCGCTTCCCGGGCGGGCGGCGGAGTTCGAGTTGCCTCACGCGGCACCGCTTCCGGACCTGATCGACGGTATCCAGGCCGGGGGGCGGATCACGCTGTGCACGCAGTGTGCCGCCCGCAGGGGGATCGATGAGGAGGATGTGATCGACGGGGTACGGATCGCCGGGGCACAGGTCTTCGTGAGCGAGATCATGTCCGACGGCGTACGCGCGCTCGTCTATTGACCGCCCGGCGGGTCCGCACGGACGAGACGGGATCCGCCGGTACCTCTGGGGAACACGTGCGAGACAGACGTCGGACGGAAGACGACGCACTTCAGGGCCGCGCCACCCGGACGAGACGACCGGGGGCGCGGCCCTGAGGCGTGTCAGACGGCGATGGTGACCTCGGTCAGCCCGCCCTGCTGGGCGACGACCTTGCGGTCCGCCGTGGCGCCGGGCACCAGCGCGCGCACGGTCCAGGTGCCCTCGGCCGCGTAGAACCGGAACTGGCCGGTCGCCGAGGTGGGGACCTCGGCGGTGAACTCGCCGGTGCTGTCCAGCAGTCGGACGTAACCGGTCACGGGCTCGCCGTTCCGGGTGACCGAACCCTGGATGGTCGTCTCACCGGGCTTGATTCCCGCGGCGTCGGGGCCGCCGGGCTTCGCTCCGCACATGCGCTTCTTCCTTACGTGTGATGCCGGGCCCGGAAGGTGCCCAGGCGCCGGGTTACTTGGCCGGGCCGGTCTCGACGGGCACGCCGACCAGCGAGCCGTACTCGGTCCAGGAGCCGTCGTAGTTCTTGACGTTCGGCACGCCCAGCAGCTCGTGCAGCACGAACCAGGTGTGGGCGGAACGCTCACCGATGCGGCAGTAGGCGATGGTGTCCTTGGCCAGGTCCACGCCCTCCTCCTGGTACAGCTCCCGCAGCTCCTCGTCGGAACGGAAGGTGCCGTCGTCGTTCGCCGACTTCGACCAGGGGATGTTGCGGGCGCTGGGGACGTGGCCGGCGACCTGCGACTGCTCCTGCGGCAGGTGCGCGGGGGCCAGCAGCTTGCCGCTGAACTCGTCGGGGGAGCGGACGTCCACCAGGTTCTGGGCGCCGATCGCGGCCACGACCTCGTCGCGGAAGGCGCGGATCGAGGTGTCCTGCTCCTTGGCCCGGTACGTGGTGGCGGCGCGCTGCGGCACGTCCTCGACCAGCTCGCGGGCGTCCAGCTCCCACTTCTTCCGGCCGCCGTCCAGCAGGCGGACGTCCTCGTGGCCGTAGAGCTTGAAGTACCAGTAGGCGTAGGCCGCGAACCAGTTGTTGTTGCCGCCGTAGAGCACGACGGTGTCGTCGTTGGCGATGCCCTTGGCGGACAGGAGCGCCTCGAAACCGGCCTGGTCCACGAAGTCGCGGCGGACCGGGTCCTGGAGCTCCTTCTTCCAGTCGATGCGGATGGCGTTCCGGATGTGGTTCTTCTCGTAGGCGGACGTGTCCTCGTCGACTTCCACGATCACGACCTTGGGGTCGTCGATGTGGTCCTGGACCCAGTCGGCGTCCACCAGGACGTCACTGCGGCTCATGCTTGGTCTCCTTCGGCGATCGGGCAGGGAGGGGTGGTGCGTACCGGGGTGTGAGACGTACGCGACGCCTTCGCGGGGGCACGGCGGTGCGGCGCGCGCCGCGCGGGAATGGTGCGTGGTCTGTCAGCCGACGCGGCGACAGAGCATGGCGGCGACGCGGCAGAGATCAACCGCCCGTCGCTTCGTCAGTCCCCCGGCGGGGGTACCCGTGGCCTGTCGCGTCATGCCCGCGATCGTACGGAGACTGCGGCGGTCATGTCACCGCTGTTCCGGATGCTGAGACGTTCTTGACTGGAATGTGGGATGAGAGGGGAAAGGGGGGCGGCCGTCAGCCGGTGATGTCGACGTCCCGGCCGGTGATGGTAAGGGCCAGGCCGTCCTCCGTGGGCTCCAGCGAGTCCAGCGACAGACCGTCGGGCAGGCCCGTGATCGGGCGCACGATGTCGAGCTGTTCGCGGATCGCCGCCTGCACCTCGGGACCGCCGGTGTCGGGGATGTCCTCGTCCGCGACCTCCAGCCGGATGCTGCCGTTCTCCAGCACCACGTCACCGGCCACCTCGCCCACGTCCAGGCTCTGGCCCAGCACGGAGGCCTGGAGGGTCAGCAGCAGCCGCCCCTCGCCCGCGTGGCCGAACTCGACGCCGAAGCCGGTGCCGCTGACCGCCAGCAGCTCGCCGTACGCCCGCGTCAGCTCCTCGTAGGAGATCAGCCCCTCGCCACCGGCCCGTGCGGCGACCGCGCTGGAGTACCCGTCGCCCAGCTCGACGTCGTCCAGCCGGACGTCCAGCTCCTCCAGCGTCAGCGTCTGCTCGTCCACCAGCGCCTCGTAGCCGTCCAGGCCGAGGTCCACCCGGTCCAGGTGGTTGCCGAGCACCTGCGTGAGGAAGGGGAAGCCCTTGATGGAGACGTCCGGCTCGGAGTCCAGGGAGAGGCTGCTCCTGGCCTGCGAGGCCACTTCGCCCTGGGCCATGGACAGCGCGATCCGGTCGGCGATCAGGGCGAGCACCAGCAGCACGCCGAAGACGATCAGACTTATCCGCAGTGCGCGCATCGGGCCGCTTCCCCCATGGTGTGGTCCAGAAAAAACGCCGCGAGCGTAACCCGGCGCACCGCTGCCCCGGCGGCCGGGGCGACGCTTGCAGCAGGGCCGTTACACGGGTGCGACGGCTACAGCAGCACCTGGGTCAGCGCGTAGCAGGCGGGGGCGGTGGCCGTCAGGGGCAGCGCGACGCCGGCGGTGAAGTGGACGAAACGGGACGGGAAGTCGTAGCTGGCCACCCGCAGTCCGGCCAGCGCCGCCAGGCCGCCGGCCAGGGCGAACGCCATCGCGTCCGGGCCGCCCAGGTCGCTCAGCCGCGGCCCCGCCGCGCCGGCCGCCGCCGCGGCGGCCAGGGCCAGCACGACCGTGACCGCGCCCGGCGCGGGGACCGCGCGGAACAGCGTGGCCGCGCCCGCCGCCGCGGCCGTCAGCGCCACCGCCGCCGGGGCGGCGTCGACGGCGGCGAGCAGCCCGGCGGCCAGCGCGGTGAGCAGCGTCGCCGCGGCCGTCGCGGTCAGTGAGTCCAGCCGCTCGTCGGCCGAGCCACGGTGCCGGAGCTGGAGCACGATCACCAGCAGGAACCACACGCCCAGCACGCCGGTCATCGCCTCGGTCGCCCGGTCCGCGTCGGCGACCAGCACCGCCGCGTCCGTGGCCAGCCCGCCCGCGAAGGCCAGCGCGATGCCCTGCCGGGCCGGCCACATGCCGTTCAGCCGGAACCAGCCGGCCGCCGTCACCGCCTGGAGCACCGCCACGGCGGGCAGCGCCGCGGCCTGGCCCAGCGGCGCGGTCGCGGCGAGCAGCGCGGCCAGCGCCACGGTGAGCGCGGCGGGCTGGATCCCCGGCGCGATGATGGGCGAACGCGCCCGGTGGCGCGCCCTGGGCGCCTGCGGCGTCTCGCTCGTGCGCACACTCATCGGGCCCCTCCCGCGAAGGGGGGAAGCACCTCGACCGTGCCGCCCTCGGCGAGCGGGACGGCGTCGTGGGCCCGCGGGCCGACCTGCCGGCCGTCCACGAGGAACGAGCAGCGCGCCAGCACCCGGGCGAACTCCGGCCGGTCGGCGTGGCGGTCCCGCGCGGCGGCCAGCGCCCCGGCGAGCGTCGTGGCCTCGTATGTTTCCTCCGCCGTACCGGCGGCGGCTTTCGCCGCGGCCCAGTAACGGATCGTGCCGCTCGGCATCGCCTTCGCTCCGTCCTCCCGGGGCTCCCCCGGTCCACCGCCCGTTTCCGTGCCGACCCATGATGACGCCTGATCGGGACTGGATACACGCCCGTGCCGGACGAACGCGGACGGGAGTGTGATTCCTCTCAGTACGCAATGTGAATTGTTTCGGCTATGCTGCTCTGCAAGTAAGGATCCGGGCACCGAAGCCGACCCGGGTCCTTTCGCGCTTTCTGGGCAGAGCCGCTCGAATCGTCCCCGCGCCAGGACTGAGGAAGGAACGCCCCCCTATGAGCTCGCTGCTTCTCCTGACCAACGCCCTCCAGCCGTCCGCGCAAGTGCTGCCCGCCCTGGAGCTGCTGCTGCACAACGTCCGCGTGGCGCCGGCCGAGGGCCCCGCCCTGGTGGACGCGCCCAGCGCCGACGTCATCCTCATCGACGGCCGCAAGGACCTGCCGCAGGTCCGCTCCCTCTGTCAGCTCCTGCGCTCCACCGGCCCCGGCTGTCCGCTGCTCCTCATCGTGACCGAGGGCGGCCTCGCCGCCGTCACCGCCGACTGGGGCGTGGACGACGTGGTGCTGGACACGGCGGGCCCGGCCGAGGTCGAGGCGAGGCTCCGGCTGGCCACCGGCCGCCAGCAGCTCACGACGGACGACAGCCCGATGGAGATCCGCAACGGCGACCTGTCGGTCGACGAGGCGACCTACAGCGCCAAGCTCAAGGGCCGGGTCCTGGACCTGACCTTCAAGGAGTTCGAGCTGCTGAAGTACCTCGCGCAGCACCCGGGCCGCGTCTTCACCCGCGCCCAGCTCCTCCAGGAGGTCTGGGGCTACGACTACTTCGGCGGCACCCGCACCGTGGACGTCCACGTGCGGCGGCTGCGCGCCAAGCTCGGCCCCGAGCACGAGGCCCTGATCGGCACCGTGCGCAACGTCGGCTACCGCTTCGTGGTGCCGGAGAAGGAGAAGGCCACCGAGGACGACCACGCCCGCGCCGTCACGCGCGAGGCCGAGCAGGTCGTCAAGGAGGCCGCCGCCCCCCGCAGTTGAGCGGCGCACGGCACCAGGCCGCAGGGCAGCCGCCCCGTGTGACACGGACCCCGTGTCACGCGGGGCGGTTGCGCGCGTAGACTACGGCCTGTGGCCAAGGTGACGCGGGACGATGTGGCGCGACTGGCGGGTACGTCGACCGCCGTCGTCAGCTATGTCATCAACAACGGGCCGCGTCCGGTGGCCGCGAGCACGCGGGAACGGGTGCTGGCCGCGATCAAGGAGCTGGGGTACCGCCCGGACCGGGTCGCGCAGGCGATGGCCTCCCAGCGGACGGACCTGATAGGCCTGATCGTCCCGGACGCCCGGCAGCCGTTCTTCGCGGAGATGGCGCACGCGGTCGAGCAGGCCGCCGCCGAGCGCGGGAAGATGGTCCTGGTGGGGAACTCGGACTATCTGGACGAGCGCGAGGTGCACTACCTGCGGGCGTTCCTCGGGATGCGGGTCTCCGGCCTGATCCTCATCAGCCAGGGCCCCAGCGAGCACGCCGCCGCCGAGATCGACGCCTGGGACGCGCGGGTGGTGCTGCTGCACCGGCGGCCCGACGCGATCGACGACGTCGCCGTCGTCCTGGACGACATCGGCGGCGCGGAGCAGATCACCCGGCACCTGCTGGTGGACCACGGGCACGCCTACGTCGCCTGTCTCGGCGGCGTGGACTCCACGCCGGAGTCGGGCGACCCGGTGACCGACCACGTCACCGGCTGGCGCCGGGCCATGGCCCAGGCCGGGCTGAGCACCGAGGGGCGGCTGTTCAAGGCCCCGTACAACCGGTACGACGCGTACCGCATCGCGCTCGGCCTGCTCTCCGGGCCCGACCGGCCGCCGGCCCTGGTCTGCGCGACGGACGACCAGGCCATCGGCGTGCTGCGGGCGGCGCGCGAGCTGCGGATCGACGTGCCGGGCGAGCTGGCGGTCGCGGGCTTCGACGACGTGAAGGAGGCGGCGCTGACCGATCCGCCGCTCACCACGGTCGGCTCGGACCGGGAGGCGATGGCCCGCGCGGCGGTCGATCTGGCGATAGACGACCCGGAGCAGGGGCCGGGGGACCGGCTCCGCCAGTTCCCGGTGGCGCTGCGCATCCGCCGCTCCTGCGGCTGCGGACCGGCCGCCTGATCCCGCCGGACGCACCGGGAGATTTTCGGAGAGAACTCTGAGCCACGGCTCAGGGTTCTCTCATTTTCCGGGCCCAGAGTCGGGACCATGAGAGACGACCAGACGCACCCGAAGCGGACCGCGCGCGGGCCGGTGGCCCTGTTCGCCGCGGTCGCCCTCGTCAGCGCCGCGGTCGGCGGAGGGACCGCGGCACTGCTCGACGGCACCGGCACCGTGACCGGCGGCGGCTCGCCGGCCGTGTCCGGCACCACCGTGGCCGACCAGGCCGCGCGGACGGACGGGACCGTGGCCTCGGTGGCCGCCGCCGTCGGCCCCAGCGTGGTGGAGATCGCCACCCCCACCGCGACCGGCTCCGGCGTGATCCTCTCCGAGGACGGCGAGATCCTCACCAACAACCACGTGGTCTCCGGCGCGGGCACGGTGGAGGTCACCTTCCACGACGGCAGCACCGCGCGGGCCCAGGTCACCGGCACCGACCCGGACACCGACCTGGCCCTGCTCCAGGCGGCGGACGTCAGCGGCCTGACCCCGGCCACCCTCGGCGACTCCGACGACGTGTCGGTGGGCGACGAGGTCGTCGCCATCGGCTCGCCCGAGGGCCTGACCGGCACCGTCACCAGCGGCATCGTCTCGGCGCTCGACCGCGAGGTGACCGTCGCCAGGGACAGCGGCGGCGCGGGCACCGGGCAGCAGCAGGGCTGGACCGAGTGGCCGTTCGAGTACGGCGGCGGCCAGTACAACGGCGACGTCGGCTCCTCCACCACCACCTACGAGGCCATCCAGACCGACGCGTCGCTCAACCCGGGCAACTCCGGCGGCGCGCTGGTCAACATGGCGGGCGAGGTCATCGGCGTCAACTCCGCCATGTACAGCGCGTCGGCCGACGCCGGCAGCGCGGGGCTGGGCTTCGCCATCCCCGTCAACACCGTGAAGGAGGTGCTGCGCGCGATGGAGTCCGGGTCCGGCGCGGATGCCGCCGCGGACGCCCCGGATTCCGGCGCGGGCCCCGGCAGCGGTGCCTGATGCGAGACTGGCTCCATGAGTGACGGTCCCCGGGTGCTGATCGTGGACGACGAGCCCGCCGTGCGGCAGGCGCTCCAGCGCAGCCTGGCCTTCGAGGGGTACGTCACCGAGACCGCCGTGGACGGCGTCGACGCGCTGGCCAAGCTGGAGACGTACGCGCCCGACGCCGTGGTCCTCGACGTCCTCATGCCGCGCATGGACGGGCTGACCACGGCCCGCCGGGTGCGCGCCCTCGGCGACCGGGTGCCGATCCTGATGCTCACCGCCCGCGACACGGTCGGCGACCGGGTCAGCGGCCTCGACGCGGGCGCCGACGACTACCTGGTGAAGCCGTTCGAGCTGGACGAGCTGCTGGCCCGGCTCCGGGCGCTGCTGCGGCGCGGCTCATACACGAGCGGCGGCGCCCGGCCGGAGCCGGGCGACGCGGCGGCGCGCGAACGGGTGCTGTCCTTCGCGGACCTGCGGATGAACCCGGCCACCCGGGAGGTGACGCGCGGCGACCGGGTGATCGAGCTGACGCGGACCGAGTTCACCCTGCTGGAGCTGCTGCTCGCCCACCCCCGGCAGGTCCTCACCCGGGAGCAGATCCTGCACGCCGTCTGGGGCTTCGACTACGAGCCGTCGTCCAACTCGCTGGATGTCTACGTGATGTATCTGCGCCGCAAGACCGAGGCCGCGGGCGAGCCGCGCCTGGTGCACACGGTCCGGGGCGTCGGGTACGTCCTGAAGGTCTGAGGCCGGCGCGTGCGGCGGAGATTCGCGGCGTTGCCGCTGCGGTCCAGGCTGGCCCTGCTGACCGGACTGGCCGTGGCCTTCGCGGTCGCGGTGTGCGCGGCGGCGGCCTGGTTCGTGGTGCGCGGACAGCTCCTGGCGTCGCTGGACGAGTCGCTGCGGGACAGCGCGGGCCGCGAGGAGCTGGCGCAGGTGTACGGCGCGCCCTGCGAGGCGGAGCCGAGCGAGCTGGGCGAGATCCCGGGGCTGGTCCGGGACCCGATCCAGCTCATCTACGGCGAGGCGCAGAGCTGTGTACTGGCCGGTACCGTGGCCCTGGAGCTGACCGAGGCCGACCTGGCCGTGGCGCGGCTGGAGCTGGCCGAGTCGCTGCACGACACCGAGGGCTCGGACGGCGAGCGGTACCGGGTGCTGACGCGGCCGGTGCGCGGCGGCGCGATCACGGTGGCCCGGCCGATGGCGGAGGTGACCGAGCCGTTGCAGGCGCTGGCCGTGGTGCTGGCCCTGGTCGCGGCGGCGGGCGCGGTCGGCGGCGCGGGCGCCGGGGTGGTGCTGGCGCGGGCGGGGCTGCGGCCCGTGGACCGGCTCACGGAGGCGGCCGAGCACATCGCCCGCACCGAGGACCTGAGCGTCCGCATCCCGGTGACGGGGGACGACGAGATCGCCCGGCTGTCCCGTTCGTTCAACTCGATGACCGCCGCGCTGGCGTCCTCGCGGGACCTCCAGCAGCAGCTCATCGCGGACGCCGGGCACGAGCTGCGCACGCCGCTGACCTCGCTGCGGACCAACATCGAGCTGCTGGCGCGCAGCGAGGAGACCGGCCGGCCGCTGCCCGAGGCGGACCGGCGGGAGCTGCTGGCGTCGGTGACCGCGCAGCTCTCCGAGCTGGCCGCGCTGATCGGGGACCTCCAGGTGCTGTCCCGGCCGGAGCGGGCGGCGGGCAGCGGGCGGCTGCTGGAGGTCGTGGCGCTGCACGAGACGGCGGGCAGGGCGGTGAGCCGGGCCCGGCTGCGCGCCCGTTCGCTGCCCATCGCCGCCGAGCTGGACCCGTGGTTCGTGCGGGGCGAGCCGGCCGCGCTGGAGCGGGCCGTGGTGAACCTGCTGGACAACGCCGTGAAGTTCGGCGCCGGGGACGAGCGCGGCGTGGAGGTGACGCTGCGGGACGGCGTGCTGCGCATCCGCGACCACGGGCCCGGCGTGCCGCCCGACGAGCTGCCGCACGTGTTCGAGCGCTTCTGGCGCTCGCCCGGCGCCCGGGGGCTGCCCGGTTCGGGGCTCGGCCTGTCCATCGTCGCCAGAACCGTGCGGGAGTGCGGCGGCCAGGTGGCGCTGCACCCGGCCGTGGGCGGCGGCACCGAGGCGGTGCTGACGCTGCCCGGCGCCCCCGTGCCGCCGCCGGGCGGCGAGGGCGCGTAGCCGCGGGCGCGGGCCGGGCGCATATGCCGGGGGCGCGTAAGCAACGCGTCAAGAAAACCTCCGCGGCTTGCTTCCGGGGACGCGCATGCCGCACGGTTGCTCCGGCTATGCGCGACGAGCAGACGGTGTGAAGCAACGGTGAAGATCGCTTTTCTGGCCTACAGCATTCACGGCAGCGGCACCGCCGCCCGGTCCACCGCCGGCCTCGCCTCCGCGCTGGCCGGGCGGCACGAGGTGGAGATCGCCGCCGTCAGCCGGCCGGACAGGACGGTCACCCCGCCGCACGTGCCGCTCGACCCGCGGGTCCGCGTCGGCCCGCTGCTGGACTCCCGCCGCCGCGCCGCCGCCTACCTGCGCCGCACCGACGCCGACGTGGTCATCGCCACCCGCCCGGCGCTCGTCCGGTTCCTCGCCGAGCACGGCCAGGACCGCTACGCCCGCGTCGGGCGCCTCAGCCGCGGCCTGCCGACCGAGCCCGACCCCGCGGACATAGCGCGGCTGGACGCGTTCGTCGTCGGCTCGGAGGCGGACGCCGCCCGCCACCGCGCCGCGCTGCCGCCCGGCAGCGCGACCCGCGTGGTGTGCGTGCCGTGCTGTGTGCCCTCCGTCGCCGTCCGGCCCTCGCCCGGCGACTCGCGCACGATCGTGGCGGCCGGGCGGCTGGTGCCGGTGAAGCGCCACGACCGGCTGATCGACGCGTTCGCCCGGATCGCCCCCCGCCGTCCCGACTGGAACCTGCGGATCTACGGGACCGGGCCGCTCGCCGGGCCGCTCCAGCGGCGCGTGGACGGGCTCGGCCTGTACAACCGCGTCCGGCTCATGGGCGCCGTGCCGCGCACCGAGCCGATGGAGACCGAGTGGGTCAAGGCCGCCATCGCCGCCGTGCCGTCCGACGGCGAGCCCGACGGCACCGCGATCCTCGCCGCGATGCGCTGCGGGGTGCCGGTGGTGGCCACCGACTGTCCCTCGCGGCCCGGCGAGATCATCAGCCACGGCCACAACGGGCTGCTGGTGCCCACCTCCGGCGGCGGTGCCGCGTTCGCCGACGCCCTGCTGCGGCTGATCGACGACCCGGAGGAGCGCAACCGCATCGCCGCCGCCGGGCTGGCCACCGCCGCCGCCCACGACCCGGCGGCGCTCGCCGCGCGCTACACCGAACTCGCCGAGGAACTGCTCGCCGGCCGCCGCGGGCGCGGCCGGCGCCTGCTGCGCAACGCGCTGCGCGCCGCCGTCCCCACCACCCGCGCCCCGCGCGCCCCCCGGCCGCCGCGCGTGCCGGACGGCGACCAGCCGCGCGTCCGGGGCCGCTGCACGGTCGACGCGGACGGCTCCCTGACGGTGGCGCTGGAGGCGGCCGGTCTGCCGCCCGGCGGCCTGGCCGACTTCGTGGCCATGCGCCGCGAGGACCCCGAGGCCCACCGGATACGGGTCCCGATCCTGCGCGAGCCGGGCGACCCGGGCGGCTGGGTTCCGGTCACGCTGGAACGTTCCGTCCGCGTCCTGCCCGAGGGCCGGTGGGACTGCTACGTGGAGCCGCGCGACGCGGGCGCCCGGCGCCGGGTGGCCGCCGAGTTCATCGACGCGGCCTCGCTGGTCACCCTCCAGCCCACCGTCAGCGAGCACGGCGTGGCCTGCTGGCTGCCGTACACCACCAGCGAGGGCGACCTCAGCCTGCGCACCTGGCTGCGCCGGGCGCACGCCGAGGTGGAGGCGATCACCGTGCACGAGACGTCGGCCACGGTCGTGGCCGCGCTGCTCGGGCCGGGCGCCAAGCGGCCGGCGCCGAGGGCCGAGGCGGTGGCGATCTCCCGCTGCGGCACCGGCGCCGACCTGCGGATGCCGCTGCGCGGCCTGCCCGGCGGGCGCGTGGAGTTCACCTTCCCGTACGCGGACGCGCTGGCCCGGCGTTCGGCGGCGCGGGACATATGGGACGTGAAGCTGGTGCTCGCGCCGGGCTGCGGCATGGTGCCGGTCGGCCGGATCGGCGGCGACAGCATCGACCGCACCCGCACCGAGAGCTTCCCGGCGGTGCGCCTCACCCACCCCGACCGGGGTCCCACGGAGGTGCGCCCGTTCTTCACCGCGCCGCACGGCCTGGCCGTCTCGGCGGCGGACGCCGGGGACGCCGCGGATGTCGCGGACCCGGGTGACGCGACGGGGGCCGCGGGCGCGGCGGCCTGACGGCTCAGCGGCAGGCGGGCGCGCAGGCCCGTCCGGCGTCCGGCGCGTCCGGCGCGGACGCGGCGGCTTCGGCCGGTGCCGGATCGGCCAGCAGGCGGCGCGGGCCGCAGCCCTGCTCCCCGCAGATGTCGTACGGGTTGGCCAGCATGCAGCTCTCCAGCGACAGGCAGCCGCAGCCGATGCAGTCCGTCAGGTTGTCCCGCAGGCGCGTGAGCTGCCGGATGCGGGCGTCGAGATCCGCCCGCCAGGACTCGGAGACGACCGCCCAGTCCTTCCTGGTCGGCGTGCGGCCCTCCGGCAGCCGGGCCAGCGCCTCGCGGATCGCGTTCAGCGGCATGCCCACGTTCTGCGAGACCCGGATGAACGCCACGCGCCGCAGCGTGTCCCGGCGGTAGCGGCGCTGGTTGCCGGAGGTGCGGCGGCTGCTGATCAGGCCCTGCTCCTCGTAGAACCTCAGGGCCGAGGTGGCGACGCCGCTGCGCTGGGCAAGCTGCCCGATGGTGAGTTCCTTCGCGATCTGGGGTGCCATACGGACCATCCTAGCGAGACTTCAACAATTCTTTAGCTTCATGGGTTAGCGTGAAGCACCTGGCCGATGAGGGGAGTTGCGCGTGGGAAAGCTGGTGGCCATCAGCGATCTGCATGTGCGGTACGCCGAGAACCGGGCGGTGGTCGAGCGGCTGCGACCGGCCGGCGAGGACGACTGGCTGCTGGTCGCCGGCGACGTCGGGGAGCGGGTCGCCGACGTGGAGTGGGCCCTGGAACTGCTGAGCCAGCGGTTCGCCCGGGTGGTGTGGGTGCCGGGCAACCACGAGCTGTGGACCCCGGGCGACGACCCGGTGCGGCTGACCGGCGTCGAGCGGTACGAGCACCTGGTGGCCCTCTGCCGGCGGCTGGGCGTGGTCACGCCGGAGGACCCGTACCCGGTCTGGGAGGGCGAGGGCGGCCCGGCCGTCATCGCGCCGCTCTTCCTGCTGTACGACTACACCTTCCGCCCGGCCGGCACCGCGACCAAGGAGGAGGCGCTGGCGGTCGCCAGGGCGGCGGGCGTGATCTGCACCGACGAGTACTACCTCCACCCCCACCCGTACCCGAGCCGCGACGCCTGGTCCAGGGCGCGGGTGGAGGAGACGGAGAAGCGGCTCACCCAGGAGGTGCCCGACGGGCTGCCCACCGTGCTGGTCAACCACTGGCCCATCGTGCGCGAGCCCACCCGCATCCTGCGGTATCCGGAGTTCGCGCTGTGGTGCGGCACCGAGGCGACCGAGGACTGGCCGCGCCGCTTCCGCGCCGCCTGCGTCGTCTACGGCCACCTGCACATCCCGCGCCTGATCCACCACGACGGCGTGCCGCACCAGGAGGTCTCGCTCGGCTACCCCAGGGAGTGGCAGCCGCGCGGAACCCCGCCGGGGCGGCTGGTCCAGATCCTGCCGCGCGGGGCGGGGGAGCGGTGATGCTGGAGGAGTTGCTGCCCCCGCAGGTGGCGGCGGTCGAGGCGTTCACGGACCCGGCCGAGCCGCCGGTGCTCTTCCCCGAGGAGGAACGCCACATCGCGCGGGCCGTCGACAAGCGGCGCCGCGAGTTCTCCACCGTGCGGGTCTGCGCCCGCGCCGCGCTGGAACGGCTCGGCGCGCCGCGCGTTCCGCTGGTGCCGGGGGAGCGGGGGGCGCCGGACTGGCCGGACGGCTTCGTGGGGAGCATGACGCACTGCCAGGGCTACCGGGCGGCGGCCGTCGCGCGGGCCGGGGAGATGGTGAGCGTCGGGATCGACGCCGAGCCGAACGAGCCGCTGCGCGAGCGCGGGGTGCTGGACACCATCGCGCTGCCGCGGGAGCGGGCCGCGCTGGCCGGGCTCGCGGCGCGGCGGGCCGGGGTGAGCTGGGAACGGCTGCTGTTCAGCGCGAAGGAGAGCGTCTACAAGGTCTGGTTCCCGCTGACGCGGCGCTGGCTGGACTTCGAGGAGGCGCTGATCGACATCGACCCGGACGCGGGCACGTTCACCGCCCGGCTGCTCGTGCCGGGCCCGGAGGTGGACGGGGTGCGGCTGCCCGGCTTCACCGGCCGCTGGCTGGCCCGTGACGGGCTGCTGGTCACCGCGATCGGCCTGGCCCGCGGCCCGGCGCCCGCGCCGCCGGAGCCGCGCGACGCGGCCGACGGCGAACTCGCCGGGGCGGCTTCCTGGGGGAGGGGCGAGACAGCTGTGGGGGTGTTCAGCCGATGACCGTGATCCGGTCGGCCGCCGGGGCGGCGAGCGGGGCGGTCGCGGAGGAGTGGGCGGTCAGGTAGTCGGCGAGAACGGCCATGTCGTCCGCGCCGACCAGCGGATCGGTGCCCTGCTTCAGGGTGGGAAAGCCGTCGCCGCCGCCCGCCAGGAACGAGTTGACCGCGACCCGGTAGGTGGCCGCCGGGTCCAGCGGCTGCCCGCCGACCCGGACCGAGTCCGCCACGATCCGGTCCGCGCCGGTCCGGGTGAGGTCCAGGGTGTAGGTGAGGCCCTCGGACGGCTGGAGGATCTTGGGCGCCGCCTCGTTGGCGCCGCTGACCTGCTCCCGGAGCACCTGGAGCAGGTGGGCGCCGGTGAGGTCCACCAGGTTGACCGTGTTGGAGAACGGCTGGACCGCGAAGCCCTCGCCGTAGGTCACCACCCCGTCGCCCTCGGCGCCGGACGCCGCGTACACCAGGTCGGTGCGGATGCCGCCGGGGTTCATCAGCGCGATGTCGGCCGACGGGTCCAGCGACCGGGCGTGCGCGAGCTGGGCGTCGGCGATCAGGTCGCCGAGCGGGAACTCGGGGGTCCCGGCGCCACGGCCGCTGATGTCCTCGGAGATCCAGCCGATGGGCCGGTTGGCGACGGGCGCGGCCAGCTCGTTCCAGTACGCGATCAGCTCGGTCAGGTCGGGCGCCCGCTCCTGCTGCCGGTCCACCACGCGGTTGGTGCCCTCGACCGAGGCCCGCACGATGTCGTCGGTGCGGAGGTCGTAGGCCATGTTCAGCTCGGTGAACAGGCGGCCGTTGGAGGCGGCGGAGGTGACCAGGCGTTCGTGGCCCGACGGGTCGGGGATGGTGCACACGTACGGCTGGTGGGTGTGGCCGGTGACCAGCGCGTCGACGTTCGACGACGTGCGCTGGGCGATGTCCACGATCGGGCCGGACAGGCCGCCGGCCGGGCCGTCGCAGTCGTGGTTGTACGCGGGGGCCGCCGGGTAGCCGCCCTCGTGGACGAGGGCGACGACCGCGTTGACGCCGCGCCGTTCGAGCTGGGCGGTGTACTTGTTGATCGTCTCGACCTCGTCCAGGAAGTCGATGCCCTCGATGCCCTCCTGGGTGACGATGTCGCCCGTGCCCTCCAGGGTGACGCCGATGAAGCCGACCTTCACGCCGCCGAGGTTCTGGATGCTGTAGGGCGCGAGGATCGGGCGGCCGGTGTCCTCGTGGACGACGTTGGCGGCCAGGTAGGGGAAGTCGGAGCCCTCGAACTCGCGGCCCTCGGCGTAGCAGCCGTCCACCGGGTGGCAGCCGCCCTCCTGAAGGCGGATCAGCTCCTCCCAGCCCTCGTCGAACTCGTGGTTGCCGACGCCCGCCACGTCCATCTCCAGCGCGTTGAGCGCCTCGATGGTGGGCTCGTCGTGGAACAGCCCGGACAGCAGCGGGGTGGCGCCGATGAGGTCGCCGGCCGCGACGGTGAGCGAGCGGCGCTCGCCCTCGCGGGCCTCGCGCAGGCCGGTGGCCAGGTACTCCACGCCGCCGGCGGTGAGCTGGCTGGTGGTCCCGTCCGGGTGCTCGTGGATCAGCGTGCCGTTCGAGCCGGTGGGCGGCTCCAGGGCGCCGTGCAGGTCGTTGATGGCGAGGAGCTGGAGGTCGACGGTCCGGCCCGGCGTGCCGTGCCCGGCGGGGTCCGCGGCCTGGGCGGCGGGCAGGGCCACGGCGAGCGCCCCCGCGACCGCGAGCCCGGCCGCCGCCGCGGTCAGCCTGTACTTCCGTGCGTGCATGAGTCCCTCTCGGCGATCGGGGCATGACAATTTCCCGTCCGGCCGCACCCTAGTGGCTACGCGCGTAGCGTGGCAGGGGGCCTCGCGTAACAAGGAGATGAAAGGTCGGTCGGCCGACCGCGCTCCGGTCCAGCCCCTAAAGTCGCTTTCATGAGTGACGTCATGGTGCGGGACCAGGTGACGGAGGACGAGCTGCGCGAGGCGTGGGCGCTGATCGAGGCGGCGGCCACGGCGGACGGCCAGAGCGCGGTGTCGGAACAGGGCAGGCTGCTGCTGCGCGGCGGCGCCCGCGAGGGCGTGAAGCACCTGCTGATGCGCGGAGGCGCGGGCGAACTGGTCGGCTACGCCCAACTGGACGGAAGGGACCCGGTGGAGGCCCCCTCCGGCGAACTGGTCGTCCACCCCCAGCACCGGGGCCGCCGGTACGGCCGGGTGCTGGGGGAGGCGCTGCTGACCGAGTCGGGCCACCGGCTGCGGCTGTGGGCCCACGGCGGCTACCCGGCGGCGCGGCACCTCGCGCAGATGCTGGGCCTGACGCTCTTCCGGGAGCTGCGGCAGCTGCGCCGCCCGCTGGGCGGGCTGCGGTCGCTGGCCGGACCGGACCTGCCCGCCGGGGTGCGGGTGCGGACGTTCGTGCCCGGCCGGGACGAGGAGGCGTGGCTGTCCGTCAACGCGGCGGCGTTCGCCCACCACCCGGAACAGGGCTCGCTCACGCGCGAGGACCTCGACGCGCGGATGGCGGAGCCGTGGTTCGACCCGGACGGCTTCTTCCTGGCGGTGCCGGAGGACGACGAGGACCGGATCCTCGGCTTCCACTGGACGAAGCCGCACACCGGGCAGGGCCTGGGCGAGGTGTACGTGCTCGGCGTCTCCCCCGACGCCCAGGGCACGGGCCTGGGCCGCGCCCTGACGACGATCGGCCTGCGTCACCTGGCGGAGAACCCCGCCCTGTCCACGGCGATGCTGTACGTCGACGCGGACAACACCCCGGCCCTGCGGGTCTACGAGTCCCTGGGCTTCCGCACGTTCGAGACGGACTTGATGTACCGGACGGAGACGTAGCCCCCCGCCGGGGCGGGCCATGGCCGCGCACGCGCCCCGGGCCCGACCGCACCGCCGGCCGTCCCGGCTCCCCCGGGGCACCGGCCGCGAGCGCCTCCGCCGCCTCGCCCGCCCCCTGGGCCGCTCCCGCAGGGGGGAGGCTGCCTCGCCGTCCGCGTGTCGGCGGCGGGGCTCGTCCTGCGGCCGGTCCGGCGGCGGGACGGCCGCCCTCCCGGTTCGGACCACTGGCAACGGTTCTCTCCGGGACGGTCCCGTCGCACGGGAAGGTCGCCCTGCCGTGGTCTGTCGGCGGTGGTGTTTCGCTCCGGGACGGACCCGCAGCCGCAGGGCCGCCTGGCCGTCGCCCTGCCGGCGGCGGTTCTTCCCTCCGGGACGGACCCGCAGCCGTGAGGCGGCCTCCGCCTCGGTCTGCCGGCGGCCGTTCTTGCCGGGGTCGGTCCGGTCGCGGGAAGGTCGCCTTGCCGCCTGCGTGTGGCGGTGGTGGTGCGTCCCCCGGGACGCTCCCGCAGCGGGGAGGCTGCCTCCCCGCTGGACCCCTGGCATGGTTCTCCGCGGGAGAGTCCGGTGGCGGGGAGATGGCCTTGCCGTCTGCATACGGCGGCGGTTCTTCCTTCCGGGACGGACCCGCAGCCGCAGGGCCGCTCTGCCGTCCGTGTGCCGGCGGGGGCGGCTCTCCTCGCCTTGGTCCGTGCCGGGCCGGTCTCCGCCGTTCCCATGCGTCCGGGGTCGGCGGTGGCCGCCCCGGAAGCGGTGCGCGTCTCTCCGGACGCCTCGCCGAGGCGGCCCGGCCAAGGGCGACCGGCCGTCGTGGCGTTCCCGCTCCCGGCCGGAGGCGGGGTGCGCGGGCCGGTGGCTGTTTCCGGGTGGCGGGGTGGGGTGGGTGGGGCGCGGGTACGCTCCCGGCGTGGAACGTCGTCGGAGCGGTGGCCCCCTGGGCGAGGCGGAGCGGGAGCGGCTGGGCAGAGCCGTGGTGGAGGACGGGTGGTCGCTGCGGCGCGCGGCGGCCCACTTCGGGGTGTCGGTCAGCACCGCCAAGCGCTGGGCCGACGAGGCCCGCGCGGCCCGTCCCGGCGCCGCCGTTCACCTCTCTGACGTGCCCCGTTCTCCGGAAACGCGCGAGAATGGGGGTATGAGCCAGGAAACGCGGACCCTGTCCCCTTACGCGGTGCCCCAGCCCGCCGAGCCGAGCGAGCGCGCCGAGCCCGAGTCCGCCCCGGAGGTGGCCGCCGAGCCCGTGTCCGGGCCGGTGACCGAGCCCGCGCGGCCCCAGGAGGCCGAGCTGCCGGAGGAGCGTTTCCTGGACCGCGAGCGGAGCTGGCTCGCGTTCAACGAGCGGGTCCTGGAGCTGGCCGAGGACCCCACGACCCCGCTGCTGGAGCGGACGAACTTCCTGAGCATCTTCGCCAGCAACCTGGACGAGTTCTTCATGGTGCGCGTCGCCGGTCTCAAGCGCCGCATCGCCACCGGCGTGGCCACCCGCACCCTCACCGGCCAGGCGCCGCGCGAGGTGCTGGAGACGATCTGGGCCATGGCCAGGGAGCAGATGACGCGGCACGCCGCCTGCTACCAGAAGACGGTCCGGCCCGAGCTGGCCGAGCAGGGCATCCACCTGCTGCGCTGGCCGGACCTCACCGAGCAGGAGCAGATCGAGCTGTTCTCGCTGTTCCGCAAGAAGATCTTCCCGGTCCTCACCCCGCTGGCCGTCGACCCGGCGCACCCGTTCCCCTACATATCCGGGCTCTCGCTCAACCTGGCCGTCGTCGTGCGGAACCCGGCCAGCGGCCACAAGCACTTCGCCCGCGTGAAGGTGCCGCCGCTGCTGTCCCGTTTCCTGGAGGCGTCGCCGCAGCGGTACGTGCCGGTCGAGGACGTCATCGCCGCGCACCTGGAGGAGCTGTTCCGGGGCTACGAGGTGCTCGCGCACCACGTGTTCCGCGTCACGCGCAACGAGGACCTGGAGGTGGAGGAGGACGACGCGGAGAACCTGCTCCAGGCCCTGGAGAAGGAGCTGCTGCGCCGCCGCTTCGGCCCGCCCGTGCGCCTGGAGGTCGAGGAGTCGATCGACGACGAGGTGCTGGACCTGCTGGTCCGCGAGCTGAAGATCCGCCGCGAGGAGGTCTTCTGCGTGCCCGGCCCGCTGGACCTGACCGGGCTGAAGTCGATCGCCGCGCTGGACCGGCCGGAGCTGAAGTACCCGAAGTTCGTGGCCGGCACCCACCGGGACCTGGCCGAGGTGGAGTCGGCGTCGGCGCCCGACATATTCGCCGCGCTGCGGACCCGCGACGTGCTGCTGCACCACCCGTACGACTCGTTCTCCACCTCCGTGCAGGCGTTCCTGGAGCAGGCCGCCGCCGACCCGGACGTGCTGGCGATCAAGCAGACCCTGTACCGCACCTCCGGCGACTCCCCGATCGTCGACGCGCTCATCGACGCGGCCGAGTCCGGCAAGCAGGTGCTGGTGCTGGTGGAGATCAAGGCCCGGTTCGACGAGCACGCCAACATCAAGTGGGCGCGGAAGCTGGAGGAGGCCGGCTGCCACGTCGTCTACGGCCTCGTCGGGCTGAAGACGCACTGCAAGCTGTCCCTCGTCGTCCGCCAGGAGGGCGAGGAGCTGCGCCGCTACGCCCACGTCGGCACGGGCAATTACCACCCCAAGACCGCGCGGTTCTACGAGGACGTCGGGCTGCTGACCGCCGACCCGGCGGTGGGCGCCGACCTGTCGGACCTGTTCAACCGCCTGTCCGGGTACTCCCGGCGCGACAACTACCGCCGTCTCCTGGTCGCCCCGCGCTCGCTGCGCGAGGGGCTGGTCACCCGCATCCGCCGCGAGGTGGAGCACCACCGGGCGGGCCGCCCCGCCTCGGTCCGGATCAAGGTCAACTCGCTGGTCGACGAGACCGTCATCGACGCCCTCTACCGCGCCTCGCAGGCCGGTGTCCCGGTCGACGTGTGGGTGCGCGGCATCTGCGCGCTGCGCCCCGGCGTGCCGGGCCTGTCGGAGAACATCAGGGTCCGCAGCGTGCTGGGCCGGTTCCTGGAGCACTCCCGCGTCTACGCCTTCGGCAACGGCGGGGAGAACGAGGTCTGGCTCGGCAGCGCCGACCTCATGCACCGCAACCTGGACCGCCGCATCGAGGTGCTGGTCCGCGTCGCCGACCCGGCCCACCGCTCCGCGCTCACCCGGCTGCTGGCCACCGGCACCGCCGACTCCACCGCGTCCTGGCACCTCGCGCCGGACGGCTCGTGGACCCGGCACGCGACGGACGCGGAGGGCAGACCGCTGCGGAACGTGCAGGAGATGCTCATCGAGTCCCGGAGGAAGCGGCGTGGCACAGCGGGCTGAGGCGGGGGCGGACTGCCGCGACGACGAGGTGGTGCGCGCCGCGGGGTGCGTCCTGTGGCGCCGGGCGGCGGACGGCGGCGTCGAGGTGGCGCTCGTGCACCGGCCCCGCTGGGACGACTGGTCGCACCCGAAGGGCAAGCTGCACCCGGGCGAGACCCCGGCCGACGCCGCCCGCCGCGAGGTGCGCGAGGAGACCGGCATGGAGTGCGTGCTCGGCACGTCGCTGCGCGCCGCCCAGTACGAGGCCAGGGGGCGGCGCAAGGAGGTCAGCTACTGGGCGGCGGAGGCCACCGACGGCGCCTTCGTGCCCAACGGCGAGGTGGACGAGCTGCGCTGGCTCCCGCCGGACGAGGCCCGCGCCCAGCTCAGCCACCCGGGCAACCGGGCCCTGCTGGACGAGGCGCTGACCGCCCTTCAGCTCTCCTGAGGCGGCTCTCCCGGCCCGTTCCGCTGCCGCCCGGCGCCACCGCCGCCCAGGCGACGGTGACCTCGCCCTGCCGCCAGCGGCGCGGGCCGTCCGCGAGCGGCCAGTCGGCGGCCAGCGACCGCACCGCGCGCACCCACCGCTGGCGCGCGCCGAGCGGGCCGTAGGGCGCGGCGGCGGCCCAGGCGCGGTCGAAGTCGCGCAGGAAGCGGTGGACGGGCTCGCCGGGCACGTTGCGGTGGATCAGCGCCTTCGGCAGCCGCTCGGCCAGCTCGGACGGGGCCGCCAGCGTCGCCAGCCGGGCGGCGAACGTCACGGTCCTGGGCCCCTCCGGGCCGAGCGCCACCCACACGTGGCGGCGGCCGATCTCGTCGCAGGTGCCCTCCACCAGCAGCCCGTCCGGGGCCAGCCGGGCGCACAGCCGCGCCCACGCGCCCGCCACCTCGGCCTCGGCGTACTGGCGCAGCACGTTGGCGGCCCGGATCAGCAGCGGGCGCTCGCCGCCGGGCAGCGGCAGCTCGAAGCCGCCGTGCGCGAACCGCAGACCGGGACGGGCGAACGGCAGCGCCGCCGCGACCCGCTCCGGGTCGATCTCCAGCCCGGTCACCCGGGCGTCGGCGCGGACCCGGCGCAGCCGGTGCAGCAGCTCGACGGCGGTCCACGGCGCGGCGCCGTAGCCGAGGTCGACGGCCAGCGGCGGGGCGGGGGAGCGGCGCAGCGCGGGGGCGTGGACGGCGGCGATCCAGCGGTCCATGCGGCGCAGCCGGTTGGGGTTGGTCGTCCCCCGCGTCACGATCCCCTCCGCCATGCGCCCGAGCGTAACGGCCGCACACCGGGCGAACGCCTCGGGGGAAAGGGAAGAATCCAGGCCGTGGGATAGTTGCACGAACGACGTGTGAACGGCCAAGGACGCGAAGCAGGGACGGGAGCCGGGACGGATCCCGTCGTCCTGGAGGAGGCTCGGTGCCGAACATCCGGCGGATCGCGATGCTCAGTGTGCACACCTCACCGCTCCATCAGCCCGGCACCGGCGACGCGGGCGGGATGAACGTCTACATCGTGGAGCTGTCGCGGCAGCTCGCGGCGCTGGGCATCGAAGTCGAGATCTTCACCCGCGCCACCTCCGGCACCCTGGACCCGGCCGTCGAGCTGGCGCCGGGCGTGCTGGTGCGGCACGTCGACGCGGGGCCGTACGAGGGGCTGAGCAAGGAGGACCTGCCCGCCCAGCTGTGCGCCTTCACCCACGGCGTGATGCAGATCTGGGCGGCGCAGCGGCCCGGCTACTTCGACCTGGTGCACTCGCACTACTGGCTGTCCGGGCACGTCGGCTGGCTGGCCGCCGAGCGCTGGGGCGTGCCGCTGGTGCACGCGATGCACACCATGGCGAAGGTGAAGAACGCGGCGCTGGCCGCCGGGGACACCCCGGAACCGGCCGCCCGCGTCATCGGCGAGACCCAGATCGTGCGCGCCGCCGACCGGCTGGTCGCCAACACGGCGGAGGAGGCGGCCGACCTGGTCCGCTTCTACGACGCCGACCCGGGGCGCACGGCGGTGGTGCACCCGGGTGTGAACCTCGCCACGTTCCACCCCGGGGACGGCCGCGCCGCGGCCCGCGCGCGGCTGGGGCTGCCACCGGGCGCGTTCGTCCCGCTCTTCGCCGGCCGCATCCAGCCGCTGAAGGCGCCCGACATCCTGCTGTACGCGGTGCGCGAGCTGCTGGACACCGACCCGTCGCTGCGGTCCCGGCTGGTGGTGCCGGTGGTCGGCGGGCCCAGCGGCACCGGCCTCGCCCGCCCGGAGCGCCTCCAGAAGCTCGCCGCCCGGCTGGGTGTGGCCGACGTCGTGCGGTTCCGGCCGCCGGTCTCGCAGCACGGGCTCGCGGACTGGTACCGGGCGGCGAGTGTGCTGGTCATGCCGTCGTACAGCGAGTCGTTCGGCCTGGTCGCCGCCGAGGCGCAGGCGTGCGGCACGCCCGTCGTCGCGGCGGCGGTCGGCGGCCTGCCGGTGGTGGTGCGGGACGGGGCGACCGGCTTCCTGATCGAGGGCCACGACCCGGCCGACTACGCCCGCGCGCTGCGCCGCCTCGCCGCCGACCCCGCGCTGACCGCCCGGCTGGGCGCGGCGGCGGCCCGCCACGGGCGGAGCTTCGGCTGGGACGCCACCGCCGCCGACATGCTCACGGTCTACGGAGCGGCCGTCGAGGCGCGCCGGTTCACCCGGACCGGAATACGATCGGCCCATGGCTGATCCGCGGCAGATCGTCGAAGACTCGTTGCGCGACTCGGGCGCCGAGTGGGAGTCCCCCGCCCCCGGGCACTACGTGGTGACCCTCCCGGGGACCAGAAAGCTGTCCACGACGTGCTCCCTGGTGCTGGGGCGGCACTCCCTCTCGGTGAACGCCTTCGTGATCCGGTGCCCCGACGAGAACCACGCGGGCGTGCACCGCTGGCTCCTCGAACGGAACACCCGCCTGTACGGCGTGGCGTACGCGATCGACCGGCTCGGGGACATCTACCTGGCGGGCAAGCTCCCGCTGGCGGCCGTCACTCCGGAGGAGATCGACCGGATCCTGGGCACGGTGCTGGAGAACGCCGACGGGCCGTTCAACACGCTGCTGGAGCTGGGCTTCGCCTCGGCCATCAAGAAGGAGTACGCCTGGCGCACGGCCAGGGGCGAGTCGACCCGCAACCTCGACGCCTTCGCCCACCTGACCCGGCCCTCGTCCTGACCGCCGCGGGGGCGCCCCGGCGCCCCCCGGCGGGCCCGGCCGCCCGGCCCGGAAGTCACGGCTCCGGGCGGTACCGGGCCGGGAGGCGCTGCTCGGCCCAGATGACCTTGCCGTCCGGCATGTAGCGGGTGCCCCACCGGTCAGCGTACTGGGCGACGAGGAACAGTCCCCGGCCGCCCTCGTCCGTGGTGGCGGCGTTCCGCAGGTGCGGCGAGGTGCTGCTGCCGTCCGCCACCTCGCAGATCAGCGCCCGGTCGCGCAGCAGCCGGGCCCGGAGGGGTCCGCTGGAGTGCCGCAGCGCGTTGGAGATCAGCTCGGTCAGGATCAGCTCCGTGACGAACGCCATGTCGTCCAGGTGCCACTCCGCCAGCTTCCGTCCCACCGCGCCGCGGATCCCGGAGATCGCCGCCGGGTCGGTCGGCAGGTCCCAGACGGAGACCCGGTCCGGTGGCAGCACCCGGGTGCGGGCGATCAGCAGCGCCACGTCGTCGTCCGGCGGGTCCGGCAGCATCGCGTCGAGCACCGCGTCGCACATCTCCTCGGGCCCGGCCGGGGCGCCGGCCAGCGCGGCGCCGAGCAGTTCCAGGCCGGTGCCGATGTCCCGGTCCCTGGTCTCGATCAGGCCGTCGGTGCAGAGCACGATGCGGGTGCCCTCGGGCAGCCGCAGGTCCGTCGTCTCGAACGGCGTCCCGCCGACGCCCAGCGGCGGCTGCGCGGGCAGCTCGGGGAAGACCACCGTGCCGTCCGGGCCGACCAGGGCGGGCGGCAGGTGCCCGGCGCGGGCCATCACGCAGTGGCCGTCGACCGGGTCGTACACCGCGTACAGGCACGTCGCGCCCGTGACCAGGCCGGCGCCCGCCGTGCCCGCCTCGTCCCGGTCGACGCGGTCGGCCAGCTCGTCCAGGCGGCCCAGGAGCTCGTCGGGCGGCAGGTCGAGGGCGGCGAAGTTGTGCACCGCGGTCCGCAGCCGGCCCATGGTGGCGGCGGCGTGCAGGCCGTGCCCCACGACGTCCGCGACGACCAGCGCGACGCGGGCGCCGGAGAGCGGGATCACGTCGAAGAAGTCCCCGCCGACCGCCTGCGCCGGGCGGTAGCGGTAGGCCGCCGTCACCGCGCTCTGCCCGGGGAGCCCGCGCGGCAGCAGGCTCCGCTGGAGCGTGGCGGCCATGTCGTGCTCGCGCGTGTAGCGGCGGGCGTTGTCCACGCAGACCGCCGTGCGGTTGGCGAGCTCCACGGCGAGCGTCAGGTCGTCGCTGTCGAACCGCTCGCGCTCCCCGCCCCGCCAGAACGCCGCCAAGCCCAGCACGACGCCGCGCGCGTGCAGCGGGGCGGCCACCACCGAGTGCAGCCCGAAGTCCAGGAGGCGCCGCTCGTGCTCGCTGTCCCCGAGCCGCCACCAGTCGCTGCCCGCCAGGTCCCGCTCCAGCACCGCCCGCCCGTCCCGCAGGTCCCGCACCTGGGCCGAGTCCGGCCTGACGGTCAGCGGCTCGTCGACCGAGTACAGCGGATGGTCGCTCCTGACCCCACCGGCCGCGACCCGGCGCAGCCGGGTCAGGCCGTGCGCGTCCTCGCCGCGCAGCACGGGCGCGGCCAGGTCCACGGTCACGTAGTCCGCGAAGTCCGGCACGGCCACCTCGGTCAGCTCCTCCGCCGTCCGGTACAGCTCCAGCGTGGTGCCGATGCCGACGCTGGCCGCGTACAGCAGCGACAGCCGCCGCTGCGCCGCCTCCGCCCGGCCGGACAGCGCCCGCATCTCGGTGGTGTCGCGGACGGTGGTGACGGTGGACGGCGGTCCGGGCGGGCCGGGGATCCGCCGGTGGTTGACGGCCAGCAGCCGGCCGCCCGCCCGGTGCACCTCGTCGGTGACGTCGCGGTCGGTGGCGCTCAGCAGCTCGGCGGTCGCCGGGTCGAGGGCCAGCTCGGTGACGGGCCGCCCGGTGCCGTCGGGCGGCAGGTCCAGCAGCCGCCGCGCCTCGTCGTTGGCCAGCACCAGCCGTCGCTTCTCGTCCAGGATGAGCACGCCCTCGCGCACCGATCGCAGGACGGCGTCGCTGCGTTCGTACATGCGGGTGATCTCGGCCGGGCCGAGCCCGTGGGTCTGGCGCAGCAGCCGCCTGCTGAGCAGCGCCGCGCCGCCGGTCGTCAGCACGAACGCGCCCAGGGAGGCGACCAGCAGCAGCGGCATCTCGTCGCTGAGCATCAGGTCGACGTGCTCGACGGTGACCCCGGCGCTGACCATGCCGACGACCGCGTCGTCCGCGTCCCGGACGGGCACCACGACCCGGTACGCGCGGCCCAGGGAGCCCCGCGAGGAGTCCTGGACCGTGCGGCCCGCGCGGACCTCGGTGAGGTCGGCGGTCATGTTCCGCTCGCCGACGAGATCCGGGTTCGGGTGGGAGTAGCGGACGCCGTCCAGGTCCATCACGACGACGAAGGTCACCCCGGCCCGCTTCCTGAGGTCCTCGGCCCGTGGCTGGAGCACCGCGGCCGGATCGGGCGCGGACAGCGCCTCGGCGGTGCCCGGCGACTCCGCGAGCGCCCCCGCCACGGCCCGCGAGACGGCGTAGGCCGAGTCGGTCTTCTCCTGCCGGGCCTGGAGCACCAGCGCGGCCACGGCGGCGGCCACCAGCAGGGTCACGGTCACGACCTGGAGGAGGAACATCTGCCCGACGACGCTGTGCGCGCTCAGCACCGAGCGCGGGGACGCCCCGCCTCGCCGACGCCGGAGAAATGTCCTCATTGCTCTCTTTTGTACCCCGCGCGAACTCCGGGCCGCATCCGCCCGCCGCACCGGGCTCGTCTAATCTCGGTCCATGGCCGACGCACCGTACAAGCTGATCCTGCTCCGCCACGGCGAGAGCGAGTGGAACGCGAAGAACCTGTTCACCGGCTGGGTGGATGTGAACCTGACGGAGAAGGGCGAGAAGGAGGCGGTCCGCGGAGGTGAGCTGCTGAAGGACGCCGGGCTGCTCCCCGACGTCCTGCACACCTCCACCCTGAAGCGCGCCATCCGCACCGCGAACCTCGCGCTGGACGCGGCCGACCGTGCCTGGATCCCCGTGCGCCGCTCCTGGCGGCTCAACGAGCGGCACTACGGCGCCCTCCAGGGCAAGGACAAGGCCGCCACCCTCGCCGAGTTCGGCGAGGAGCAGTTCACCAAGTGGCGGCGCTCCTACGACACCCCGCCGCCGGTGCTGGCCGACGGCGCCGAGTGGTCCCAGAGCGACGACCCGCGCTACGCGGCGATCCCCAGCGAGGTCCGCCCGCGCACCGAGTGCCTGAAGGACGTCGTCGTCCGCATGCTGCCGTACTGGTACGACGCCATCGTCCCCGACCTCAACACCGGCCGGACCGTGCTGGTCACCGCGCACGGCAACAGCCTGCGCGCCCTGGTCAAGCACCTGGACGGCATCTCCGACGACGCCATCGTGGGCCTGAACATCCCCACCGGCATCCCGCTGCTGTACGAGCTGGACGCCGACTACCGCCCGGTCACCCCCGGCGGCACCTACCTCGACCCCGAGGCCGCCCGGGCCGCCATCGAGGCGGTCAAGAACCAGGGCAAGAAGTAGCGCCCCGCCCCGCCGAGCCTAGAGCCTGCCGGGCGGCGGTCTCC
>NZ_JBPQTQ010000059.1:0-34176 GCF_051386415.1 Streptomyces sp. URMC 129 | reverse complement strand
GGGCGGCCGGGGACAGCAGGGGGTGACCGGCCCTCCGGAGTGATCATCGGCCCGGCTGACTACCATGGAAGGGTCGTATGGGTCATATCCGGATGAAACGGAAGCCGTGCCATGACGGAGAACAGGCCGGAAAGCAGCCGGGGAACCGGACCCGAGGCTCACGAGGGGCGTGAGGAGTACGGCTTCGCCTGCCTGAGCTGCGGCTTCGGCTGGGAGCAGACGTACCGGATCGAGCACCGCGCCGACCCGCACGGCCGGCCGATCGTGATCTACCACGAGAACGGCCGGCGGGTCCCGTCCCCGCTGTCCCGCCCCACCTGCCGCAACTGCGGGGGGCACCGGGTCCGCATCGTGCGCCCCGACCTGGTCGCCGCCGCCCGGCGCGCCGCCTTTTGGCCCGGCGCCCGCACGTTCCCGCCCGGAGCGCCGTAGGGGCGGGCAGGCGCGGCAGGCGCGGCAGGCGCGGCAGGCGCGGCAGGCGCGGCAGAGCAGGCAGGCCGGGCAGGCGCCCGGCGGGCGAGCCGGACCCGGGCCGTGGGCGCGGCCGTAGGATCGAGGGCATGCCCAAGTCCGCCAAGGCCAAGGCCGAGCAGCACGTGCCGCCGCCGCTGCCCGAGCCGCTCGCCGTACCCGTCACCGATTCGCACACGCATCTCGACATGCAGGACACCACCGTCGAGGAGGCCCTGACCAAGGCCGCCGCCGTCGGGGTCACGCGCGTCGTGCAGATCGGCTGCGACGTGGAACGCGCCCGGTGGGCCAGCAAGATCGCCGCCGAGCACGATGCCGTGTGGGCCGCCGTCGCGCTCCACCCCAACGAGGCGGCGCGCATCGAGCAGCAGCAGGGCCCGGCCGCCCTCGACGCCGCGCTGGAGGAGATCGCCGGGCTGGCCCGGGCCCACCAGGTCAGGGCGCTGGGCGAGACCGGCCTCGACTACTTCCGCACCGGCCCGGAGGGCGTCGCGGCCCAGCAGCGCTCCTTCCGCCGCCACATCGCGCTCGCCAAGGAGCTGGACAAGACGCTCGTCATCCACGACCGGGACGCCCACGACGACGTGCTGCGCATCCTCCGCGAGGAGGGCGCCCCCCGGCGGACCGTCTTCCACTGCTACTCCGGTGACGCCGCGATGAGCGAACTCTGCGCGGCCGAGGGGTACTTCATGTCCTTCGCGGGCAACGTCACCTTCGGCAGCGCCCAGCCGCTGCGCGACGCGCTCGCCGCCGCGCCGCCCGAGCTGCTGCTCGTGGAGACCGACGCCCCGTTCCTCACGCCCGCGCCCTTCCGCGGCCGGCCCAACGCGCCCTACCTCATTCCCGTGACGGTGCGGGCCATGGCCAAGGTCAAGGGAATGGCCGAGGAGGAGCTGTCCCGGCACATCGCCGCCAACACCGTGAGGGCCTTCGGATGACCGAGACCCTGCTCGGCCCCGCCGACATCCGCGAGCTGGCCGCCGCCCTCGGCCTGCGCCCGACCAAGCAGCGCGGGCAGAACTTCGTCATCGACGCCAACACCGTCCGCCGCATCGTGCGCGCCGCCGACATCGGCGAGAACGACGCGGTCGTCGAAGTCGGCCCCGGGCTCGGCTCGTTGACCCTCGCCCTGCTCGAAACGGCCGGGCACGTCACCGCCGTGGAGATCGACGACGTGCTCGCCGCCGCGCTGCCCGCCACGGTCGCCGCGCGACTCCCGGACCGCGCCGACCGGTTCGCGCTCGTGCACGGCGACGCCATGCGCGTCACGGAGCTGCCGGGGCCGCCCCCCGGCGCCCTCGTCGCCAACCTCCCCTACAACGTGGCCGTTCCCGTCCTCCTGCACATGCTCGCCACCTTCCCCAGCCTCCAACGCGCCCTGGTGATGGTGCAGTCCGAGGTCGCGGACCGGCTCGCCGCCGGGCCGGGCTCCAAGGTCTACGGGGTGCCGTCCGTCAAGACCGCCTGGTACGCCGAGGCCCGGCGCGCCGGGGCCATCGGCCGGACCGTGTTCTGGCCCGCGCCCAACGTCGACTCCGGGCTCGTCGCGCTCACCCGCCGCCAGCCGCCGCGCACCACGGCCAGCCGCGAGGAGGTGTTCGCCGTGGTCGACGCCGCCTTCGCGCAGCGCCGCAAGACACTGCGCTCCGCCCTCGCGTCCTGGGCCGGCTCCCCGGCCGCCGCCGAGGCCGCCTGCGCGGCGGCCGGCGTCCCGTCCGGCGCCCGCGGCGAGGCCCTCTCCGTCGAGGACTTCGCCCGCCTCGCCGAACACCGCCCGGCACCGTAGCCGCCCACCGCTCCCCGATCCGAGATTGAGCAGATGCCCGCCACTCAGCCCAGGTCCTCCGTCACGGTCCGCGTCCCGGCCAAGGTCAACGTGCAGCTCGCCGTCGGGCCGCCGCGCCCGGACGGCTTCCACGACCTGGCCAACGTCTTCCTCGCCGTCGGCCTCTACGACCACGTCACGGCCTCCCGCACCGACGTCCCCGGCGCCCCCGGCGACCGGGGCGCCCCCGGCATCACCGTGACCTGCACCGGCCCCGGCAGCGAGCACGTTCCGCTGGACCGCGCGAACCTCGCCGTCCGCGCCGCCGAACTGCTCGCCGCCCGGCACGCGATCGAGCCCGCCGTCCGCCTCGACATCGTCAAGGACATCCCCGTCGCGGGCGGCATGGCGGGCGGCAGCGCCGACGCCGCCGGGGCCCTCCTCGCCTGCGACACGCTCTGGGGAACGGCCACCCCGCGCGCCGAACTCCTCGACATCTGCGCCGAGCTGGGCTCCGACGTGCCGTTCAGCCTGGTCGGCGGGGCGGCCCTGGGCCAGGGACGCGGCGAGCGGCTGACCGAACTGGCCGTCACCGGGCCGTTCCACTGGGTGTTCGCCCTCGCCGACGGCGGCCTGTCCACCCCCGACGTCTACCGCGAGTGCGACCGGCTGCGCGGCGACCGGCCCGTCCCGGCGCCCCGGGCCGACCCCGCGCTCCTCGACGCCCTCCGCACCGGCGACACCCCCGCGCTCGCCGCCGCGCTCGCCAACGACCTCCAGCCCGCCGCCGTCTCGCTGCGCCCCGCGCTCGCCGCCACCCTGGCCGCGGGCACGGCGGCCGGCGCCCTCGGCGGCCTGGTCTCCGGCTCCGGGCCGAGCTGCGCGTTCCTCGCGGCCGACGCCGAAGCCGCCGCGGGGATCGCCAAGACCCTGACCGACAGCGGCACCTGCCGCACCGCCCGGGCCACCACCGCGCCCGCGCCCGGCGCGACGACCGTCCCGACCGTCCCGACCGTCCCGACCGTCCCGACTACCATCGAGTCCCATGCCTGACGCCGCAGCCAGGGCGGCCAAGCCCGCCAAGAACCTCGTCAACGTCGAATCCGTCCGCAAGATCTACGGCACCCGGACCGTGCTGGACGGCATCTCGCTCGGCGTCGGCCAGGGCGACCGCATCGGCGTCGTCGGGCGCAACGGCGACGGCAAGACCACCCTCGTCCGCATCCTGGCCCGCCAGGAGACGCCCGACGACGGCCGCGTCACCCACGCGGGAGACCTGCGGCTCGGCGTCCTGACCCAGCACGACTCGCTCGACCCGGCCGCCACGGTCCGCCAGGAGGTCATCGGGGACCTGCCCGCGCACGAGTGGGCGGGCGACGCCCGCGTCCGCTCCGTCCTGACCGGCCTCTTCGGCGGCCTCGACCTGCCCGGCTTCCCGGACGGCCTGGACACCGTCGTCGGCCCGCTGTCCGGCGGCGAACGGCGCCGCGTCGCGCTCGCCAAGCTGCTGATCGCGGAGCAGGACCTGATCGTGCTGGACGAGCCGACGAACCACCTCGACGTCGAGGGCATCGCCTGGCTCGCCGCCCACCTGCGCGACCGCCGCTCCGCGCTGGTCGTCGTCACCCACGACCGGTGGTTCCTCGACCAGGTCTGCACCCGGATGTGGGACGTGCAGCGCGGCACCGTCCACGCCTACGACGGCGGCTACAGCGACTACGTCTTCGCGCGGGCCGAGCGCGAGCGCATCGCGGCGGGCGAGGAGGCCAGGCGGCAGAACCTGATGCGCAAGGAGCTGGCCTGGCTCCGGCGCGGCGCCCCGGCCAGGACCAGCAAGCCGCGCTTCCGCGTCGAGGCCGCCAACGCCCTGATCGCGGACGTGCCGCCGCCGCGCGACACCGCCGAGCTGACCCGCTTCGCGTCCGCCCGGCTCGGCAGGACGGTCTTCGACCTGGAGGACGTCACCCTGCGCGTCGGCGACCGCGACCTGCTCACGCACCTGACGTGGCAGCTCGGGCCGGGCGACCGCGTGGGCCTGGTCGGCGTGAACGGCGCGGGCAAGACCACCCTGCTGCGCGCCCTGGCCGACCCCGAGGGCTCGGGCGTGGTCGCGGCCGGGCGGGTGACGGTGGGCAAGACGGTGCGGCTGGCGTATCTCTCGCAGGACGTCGCGGAGCTGGACCCCACCGCGCGGGTCCTTCAGGCGGTGGAGGAGGTCCGCGCCCGCGTCGACCTCGGCAAGGGCCGGGAGATGACCGCCTCGCAGCTCTGCGAACAGTTCGGCTTCGGCAAGGAACGCCAGTGGACCCCGGTCGGTGACCTCTCCGGCGGCGAACGGCGGCGCCTGCAGATCCTGCGGCTGCTGATGGACGAGCCCAACGTGCTGTTCCTGGACGAGCCGACGAACGACCTCGACATCGAGACGCTCACCCAGCTCGAAGACGTCCTCGACGGCTGGCCGGGCTCGCTGGTGGTCGTCAGCCACGACCGCTTCTTCGTCGAGCGCGTCACCGACCAGGTGTTCGCGCTGCTGGGCGACGGCAACCTGCGGATGCTGCCGCGCGGCATCGACGAGTACCTCGAACGCCGCGCGGCCCGCACCGAGTCCGCCACCCCGGCCACCCCGGCCGCCCCGCCCACCACCCCGGCGTCCCCGGCGAAACCGGCCCAGCTCTCGCGCGCGGCCCAGAAGGAGATCCAGCGGATCGAGCGCCAGCTGGAGCGCATGGAGGAGAAGGAAGCCGCCCTCCACAACGAAATGGCCGCACACGCCACGGACTTCGAACGCATCGCGACCCTCGACGCCCAACTCCGCGAACTGGCGGGACAACGCGAAGAACTGGAATCCCGCTGGCTCGACCTGGCAGACGGCGCCGTCTAGGGCCTGTCTTCCGGATCGTGGGGGTACCTCCCGGACGCCGGTCCGGGGGAGGATCAGGCCGCGGGGTCTGGCTCCCCCGGGCCCCTCGGGGGCCCGGGAGGTACCCCCCCATGCGCCGGCAAGGCGCCGGATCGCAGCTCGTACGGTGGGGGCACCTCCCAGCCACCGGGCTGGGGGAGCGTCATGGCCCCGCGAAGACCCGGAAGAGGAGCCCTAGGCGCGGGCGGCCCCCTGTCACCGCGTTCCGGGCGGTACGGCGGCGCGGCGGTTCGCTCAGCGGCCGTCGTGCGCGGTGTCCTGCCGGAGCCCCCCGCCCTGGCCGGCGCGGGAGCGTCCTGCCAGGCGCCGGAGTGGTTGGCCACGGGGCAGTGATACCGGGACCCGAGGGGCGCGCGGTGTCGTCCGTGGCCTCGTCGCCTCCCGGGCGGGGGGCCGGAGGTGCTCGCGTCCGGTGCGTGCGGGGTGCCCCGTTGTCACCGGCGGAGGAACCGGCAGGGGGGTGCGGATGTCCGATGGTAGAAAGAGTTCGCTCGCACGACGTTCGACCCAGTACCGGGCCAGGGGGACACCATGTCGCAGCCGCCGCCACCACCGCCGCCGCATCAGCCGTCGCAGGGCGGTGGGTTCGGGCCGCCGCCACCGCCGCCGCCTTCGCAGGAGCCGGGGACTCCGGCGACCCCGCCGGATGCCGTACCGGGTGGGGTGCCCGGACAGCCCGGTTACGGGTATCCGCAGCCGTACCAGTCCCCCACCATCGGCGGTCCCGCCGTCGGCGGTGGTTTCGGCGCGCCCACCGCGCCCGGTCCGTACGGGCCGCCCAGCGGCGTCGGCGGCGGCTGGGCCGCGCCGCCCCCGCCTCCGGCGGCGCCGGGCGCCGGGCCCCGCCGGTCGCGCGGGCCGCTGATCGCCGCCGCCGTCGCGGCCGTGCTCACCCTGCTGGTCGCCGGCGGCGGCGCCGTCTGGCTGCTCAGCGGCGACGACGAGAAGGAGCCGGCCGCCACGGACCCGGGCGGCGACGGCGACGGCGGCGGAGACGGGGGAGGCGGAGGCGGCGGCCTGCCCGCCGAGCCGATCCAGGCCTCCCTCGCCTGGGACCTGCCCGTCCCGGCGGTCACCGAGGAGCAGATCGTCGTCGACGCCCGGGGCGCGTGGTTCGTGGACGACGCCTTCGTCCGCGTGATGCCCGACGCGCTCATCTCCTACGACCTGGCGACCGGCGAGGAGAACTGGAACGTCCCCTTCGAGTCCTCCGACGGCAACTGCCTCGCCTCACCGAACGTCTCCGAGAACCGCGTCGCGCTGCTCCAGGGCCGCGACTGCGAGGTGCTGACGGTCGTCGACATCTCCACCGGCGAGGAGGTCATGAGCATGCCCCTCGACTCCGAGTGGCCGACCTCCTCCGGCTCCTATCCCGCGATCCTCGGGGACGTCGTGGCGATCGGCACCGGCGTCAGCGGCATGGGCTTCAGCATCTCCGGCGAGGAGAAGCTCTGGGAGTCGAAGACCAGCGACCGCTGCCGCGAGGCCGAGTACATGGTGGTCGACGACATGTTCCTCTCCAAGCTCACCTGCGGTGACTTCGGTGACGAGGGCGGCAGCATCCGCGCCACCGACGAGTCGGGCCAGGAGCTGTGGGAGTGGGAGTTCGGGGCGACGCACGAGAACCAGGAGCTGTCGGTCGACTCCGTCATCTCCGCCGACCCCCTCGTGGTCACCGCCACCGTGGGCAGCGACGTCTCCGACCCCGGCGCGTCGCACATCTTCGTCGTGGACGACAACCACCAGGAGATCGCCCACGACCTCGACTACGACATCGACCGCTACATGGGCCCCTGCGAGGTCAACACCCTGTCCAACTGCTGGCTCGGCGTGGTCCACGACGACTTCCTCTACCTGCCGACCAACGTCCCGTACGGCGACAACGCGGTCGCCGCGTTCAACCTCTCGACCGGCCAGGCCCTTTACGAGGTCCCCGCCCTCAACGGCGGCCAGATCTGGCCGTTCGGCGTGCAGGACGGCAAGATCCTCGCCTACCAGCCCGCGAGCGACACGCTGGAGGGCCTGGTCGTCACGATCGACCCGGAAACGGAGAGCATCGCGCCGCTGATGGCGCTGGACCGGACCGCCCGTGCCCAGGAGTTCACCCTCTCGTCGAGCTTCTTGGTCCATAATCAGCAGCCCATGTGGCACGACAACACCCTGGTGCTGGTCAACCGGTCGTTCTACGACACCGACGACGAGGCCAACAAGCCCGCGCTGCTCGTCTACCGGTGACGGAACGTCAGGAAAACCGGCGCGACGCCGGGCGCCCGCGACAGCGAGCCTAGGAGACGTATGAGCGTACGGGTCGTGGTCGTCGACGACAGAAGGCTGGTCGCCGAAGCGCTGGCCTCCGCCCTCCGGGTGCGCGGGCACCGGGTGCTGGGGGCCGGCGCGCCCATCGGCCGGGGCGTGGACCTGGTGGTGGGCAAGCAGCCGGACGTGTGCCTGCTCGGCGCGCTGGAGCCCGACGCGCCGGGCGCGCTCGACCCGTTGCAGCGGCTGCGGCGCGAGTGCCCGCGCGTGGCGGTCGTCGTCCTCGGCCCGGTGCCGAACCCGCGCGGCGTGGCGGCGGCCTTCGCGGCGGGCGCGCGCGGCTACGTGCGGCACGACGAGCGCATCGAGGGCGTCGAGCGCGCGATGCTGAAGGCCAAGGCGGGGGAGGCGGCGGTGACGCCGCAGTTGCTGCGCGAGGCGTTCACCGAGCTGCTGCACCCGCGCGCGGTGGACCAGGCCGAGGGCGCCCGGCTGGCGGCGCTGCTGACGGAACGCGAGGCCGACGTGCTGGTGCGCATAGTCGAGGGCGAGGACACCCGACGCATCGCCGCCGGTCTCGGGGTCGCGCCCAGCACCGCCCGCACCCACGTCCAGCGGCTGCTCACCAAGCTCGGGACGGCCTCGCGCCTGGAGGCCGCCGCGCTGGCCGTCCGCACCGGGCTCCTCGATCACCTCGCCGCCTCCCGGGACCTCTGACCGAGCCCGGCATGCCACCCCGCCCCGCACGGAGCCCGGACGCGCTACGCTCCTTCTGTTGGGTTTTGTGCGAACGTGATCGGCGCTGTCGCCCTGGCCGGCCGCCGGTGGCCGGACGGGGCGAGGGAACTGGGTGATGAGGAGAACCACGACCCGGCTGGCCGACGGCCGGGAGCTGATCTACTACGACGCGGCCGACGACGCCCCCGCCCGCGACGCGCCCGACCGCCGCTCCCTCGCGCCCACGCCCGCGTCCGCCGTCTCCGAGATCCGGCACGATCCGCTGCGCGACGAGCCCGTCGGCTACGCGGCCCACCGCCAGTCCCGCACGTACCACCCGCCGCCCGACCAGTGCCCGCTGTGCCCGTCCGCCGGGGACCGGCACACCGAGATCCCGGCCCCGGACTACGAGGTCGCCGTCTTCGAGAACCGCTTCCCGGCCTTCTCCGGCGGCGCGGGCCGCTGCGAGGTCGTCTGCTTCACCCCCGACCACGACGCCTCGTTCGCCTCGCTGAGCGAGGAGCGGGCCGCGCTGGTGCTGCACGCCTGGACCGACCGCACCGCCGCGCTGACCCGGCACCCGGGTGTGCGGCAGGTGTACTGCTTCGAGAACCGCGGCGCCGAGATCGGCGTCACCCTCGCCCACCCGCACGGCCAGATCTACGGCTACCCGTTCGTCACCCCGGTCACGGCCCGCGCCGTGCGCGCCGTGGCCCGCCACCGGGAGCGGACCGGGCGGAACCTCTACGACGACCTGCTGGCCGCCGAGCGCGCCGACGGCCGCCGCGTGGTGCTGGAGACGGACCACTGGACGGCGTTCGTGCCGCACGCCGCGCGCTGGCCGTACGAGGTGCACCTCTACCCCCGGCGCCGGGTGCCGGACCTGACCGCGCTGGACGACGCCGGACGGGCCGCGTTCCCCGCCGTCCACCTGGAGCTGCTGCGCCGCTTCGACCGGCTCTTCGGCCCGGACGCCGGGCCGACGCCGTACATCGCCGGCTGGCACCAGGCGCCCGTGGGCGCCGGCCCGGAGGCGCGCGCGGCACGCGAGGACTTCGCGCTGCACCTGGAACTTTTCACAGTCCGCCGCGGTCCGGGCAAGCTGAAGTACCTGGCCGGGTCCGAATCCGGCCTGGGCGCGTTCGTGAGCGACGTACTGCCGGAGGCGGCGGCCGACCGGCTTCGAGAGGTGGCGACAGCATGACCGACACGGGCAGGCACGACACGGGCAGGTACCTGGTGACCGGCGGCGCGGGCTACGTCGGCGGCACGGTCGCGGCGCATCTGCTGGCCGCCGGCCACCGCGTGACCGTGCTGGACGACCTGTCCACCGGCTTCCGCGCCGGGGTGCCGGAGGGCGCGGAGTTCGTGGAGGGCCGGATCCAGGAGGCGGGCAAGGTGCTGGACCGCTCCTACGACGCGGTGCTGCACTTCGCCGCCTGCTCCCAGGTGGGCGAGTCGGTGGCCGACCCCGAGAAGTACTGGCGGAACAACGTCGGCGGCACCGTCGAGCTGCTGCGGGCCATGCGCGACGCGGACGTCCGCACCCTGGTGTTCTCCTCCACCGCCGCCGTCTACGGCGAGCCGGAGACCACGCCCATCACCGAGGACGCGCCGACCGCGCCGGGCAATCCGTACGGCGCCACCAAGCTCGCCGTCGACCACATGCTCGCCGGTGAGTGCGCCGCGCACGGCCTGGCGGCCGTCTCGCTGCGGTACTTCAACGTGGCCGGCGCGCACTCCGGCGGCACGCTGGGCGAACGCCACGATCCCGAGAGCCACTTGATCCCGATCATCCTCCAGGTCGCGCTGGGCCGACGGGAGTCGATCGCCGTCTACGGCACCGACTACCCGACCCCCGACGGCACCTGCGTGCGCGACTACATCCACGTGGACGACCTGGCCGAGGCCCATCTGCTGGCGCTGAAGGCGGCCACCCCGGGCGAGCACCTGGTCTGCAACCTCGGCAACGGCAACGGTTTCTCCGTCCACGAGGTCATCGCCACCGCCCGCCGCGTCACCGGCCACCCCATCCCCGCGACCCCGGCCGCCCGACGCCCCGGCGACCCGGCCGTCCTGGTCGCCTCCGCCGGGCGTGCCCGCGACCGGCTCGGCTGGCGCCCCCGCCGCCCCGGCCTGGCCGACATCATCGGCGACGCCTGGGAGTTCGCCCGCCGAACGGAAGCACGGCCATGACCCACGAGGACCTGTTCGGCGCCGCGCCCGACGGCCACTGGTCGGCTCCCGGCCGCGTCAACCTGATCGGTGAGCACACCGACTACAACGACGGCCTGGTGCTGCCCCTGGCCCTGCCGCACACCGCCAGGGCCGCCGCCTCCCGCCGCCCCGACCGCCGGCTGCGCCTGTACTCGGCCGGGATGCCGGACGGCGGGACGGTGGATCTCGACCTCGACGCCCTCGCGCCGGGCACGGTGACCGGCTGGGCCGCCTACCCGGCCGGGGTCGCCTGGGCGTTGCGCGAGGACGGCCACCAACTCGGCGGCCTGAACGTCTCCTACGAGTCCGACGTGCCGGTGGGCGCGGGCCTGTCGTCCTCCGCCGCGCTGGAGGTCGTCACCGCCGTGGCGCTCGACGACCTCTTCGGCCTGGGCCTGGCACCCACCGCGCTGGCCCGCGTCGCCCAGCGCGCGGAGCGGGACTTCGCCGGCGTGCCCTGCGGCATCCTCGACCAGATGGCCTCCGCCTGCTGCACCGCCGGGCACGTCCTGCGCCTGGACACCCGGGACTTGTCCATGCGTCAGATCCCGTTCTCCATGGCCCTGGAGGGGCTGCGGCTGCTGGTGATCGACACCGGCGTCCGGCACGCCCACGCCGACGGCGCCTACGCCCGCCGCCGCGCCGAGTGCGAGGCGGGCGCGACGGCCCTGGGCGTTCCGGCGCTGCGCGACGTGCCGCCCGAGGGGCTGGACGACGCCCTGGCCCGGCTGCCCGACGCGACGCTGCGCCGCCGCGTGCGGCACGTGGTCACGGAGAACGACCGCGTGGAGCGGGTCGTCGCGCTCCTCGACGCGGGCCGGGCCCGCGCCATCGGGCCGCTGCTCACCGCCGGACACGCGTCGCTGCGCGACGACTTCGAGGTGACCTGCCCCGAACTCGACCTGGCCGTCTCGGCGTCCACCGCCGCGGGCGCGCTCGGCGCCCGCATGACCGGCGGCGGCTTCGGCGGTTCGGCCATCGCGCTGGTGGACGCCGACGCCGCGGAGGCCACCGCCGGGGCGGTCCGGAACGCCTTCGCGGCGGCCGGTCATCACCCGCCCGGCATCTTCGAGGCGATCCCCGCACCCGGCGCCGGACGGCTCCCGGTGTGATGCCTTTGATACCCGCACTTCCGTGAAAGCACTTCCGCCGCCGCCCGTCACCCGTAACCTGAAGGGGTGCACCGGTGGGGGCCGGTGCCGCTTCAGGGGGCGAGACAGGTGGGTGCGACGCCCACGGCCCGGCACCGGTGCCGTGCGGCGGCGGCCGTGCGGATTCCCCCGGAGCCGGGGCACCGGCGTCGCGCCCGCCGAGCCCGCCTTTCCGCTGCCGAGGCGACCGAGGGGCCGCTGTGGATCGAATTCGGGTGCTCGTGGTGGACGGGCACCGGATCTTCGCCGAGTCGCTGGCCACCGCGCTCACCGCGGAGCAGGACGTCGAGGCGATGGCCGTCGGAAGTGTGCCCGCCGCCCTGAGCCAGCTCGAACGGGGCCCGTACGACGTCCTGTTGCTCGACGCGGATCTCGACGGCGCCGCGGCCGGCGAGAACTCGCTGATCGCCTCGGCACGGGAGCGGCACCCCACCCTCCGGGCTGTCATGCTCGCGGCATGCGACGACCCGGCGCGGGCCGCCCTCTCCCTGACCGCCGGGGCCAGCGGCTGGGTCGCCAAGGACAGTTCCCTGGCCCGCCTCCTCCAGGTCGTGCGCGGCGTGCTGCGCGGCGAGACCCACGTCCCGCCCGCGCTGCTCACCGGGGTCCTCCGCGAACTGCACCGCGACCGCCGCCACCGCAGCGAACACGAGCGCCTGATCGAGTCGTTGACCCCCCGCGAACTGGAAGTCCTGCGCTGCATGCTGGCCGGTCTCGGCCGCAAGGCGGTGGCCGAACGCCTCTACCTGTCCCCGCACACGGTCCGCACCCACATGCAGAACGTCCTGGGCAAGCTCGGCGTCCACTCCACCCTGGCCGCCGTCGCCCTGGCCCGCCGGGCGGGCGTCCCCCCGGCGGACTAGGGCCTGACTTCCGGATCTTCGCGGGGCCACTGGGCGGGTCGCCCGGGACATCGCGACACAGCGGCCGGCCGCTCCCTCGACGCCCCGGCCGAACGCCTCTTCTTCCATGTCACCTTCTTCCCTGTCACCGGCGCCGCTCCGCGGTCCCCGGGTCGGCGGCACCGCGCGCCCCGTCGGCCGACAACACCGGACACACGTCGTGCATCCCCTGTTCCGGCGGCTCCCGGCCCCGGCCGGGTGCTGCCGCGGGAGGACCCGGGGCCTGCCGCAAGCCCCCCGGGCGGGGTCAGCGGACGTAACGGGCGGGCTTCGTCGCCGCGTTGACCAGGTACTCCAGCGGTCCGCGCCGGAAGAACCGCAGCCACACCGACGCCACCAGCGCCGCCACGCCGACGAAGCCCAGCCACACGTACAGCGGCGCCCCGTCCAGCTCCAGGTCCAGCCACCAGACCGCCACCACGTGCCCGACGTACGCGGTCAGCGACATGGTGCCGACCGCGATCACCGGCCCCGCCAGGCGGCGGGCGGACGCCACGCGGTCGACCAGGATCAGCGCGCCGGCGATCACGGCGATCGCCACACCGGTGTTGGCGATCAGCGACGGCGTGGTCTGGCTGTGCGGGGCGGCGACCAGCAGCCACCACCAGGTGTCCCAGTTCGCCTCCGTGTCCACGTCCGACCACCAGGCGTGCGGCGCCCCGGTCGCCTCCACCGCCCGCGGGAAGACGCGGAACGCCAGCCACGAGCCGCCGTAGCCGAGCACCGCCATCGTCGTGCCCAGCCGGGCCAGCCGGACCCGCGCCGCCGGGGACGTCAGGTCCAGGCGGCCCAGCGCCATGCCCGCCAGCACGTACGGCATCCAGGTCAGCGCCGGGTAACCGCCCGTGAAGAGCAGGGCGATGACACCCTCGCCGCTCCACGCGGAGAGCGGGTCGTGGCCGTCGACCGTCGCCGCCCAGCCCCGGTAGGACCAGTCCTCGGTGTACAGCACGTCGGACAGCGCGTGCGCCAGCGGCGGGCCCAGCAGCGCCCAGACCGCGGCGATCAGGGCGAGCGTCCGGGCGGGCAGCCGCCGGAAGGGCAGCGCGAGCAGGAAGTACACGCCGTAGTACGCGAGGATCACCTCGACCACCGTGCCCGACGCGGTCAGCGCGGTGCCCAGGGCGAGCAGGACGACCGCCCGGATCACGATCCGCGCCGCCGCCCGGCGGCCGTCCCGGCCGGTTCGCGGGACGCGGCGCCCGGCGATCAGCACCAGCGCCAGTCCGGCCAGCACGGCGAACAGCGCCGACGAACGGCCGTGGAACAGCTCCATCACCCAGCCGGTCACCCCGCCCTCGGCCGGCATCGGGCCGACGTGGGCGGCGTACATCCCGAACACCGCGAGCCCGCGCGCCAGGTCGAGCCCGATCAGCCGCCCCACCCCGGCGGCTGATCGGGCCGACGGCGCACCGGCCGGGGCCCAGGGCCCGGCCGGTGCGCGGACTCCCCCCAAGTCCTGTGTCATGCCCCCAGATTCCGGCAGGCGGCGGGCGCGGGACATCCGGCAGACTGCCGCTGGCACCCCGCCGACCGGCCGGAGCCGCCCCCGCCGACCGGCCGGGGCGCAGGGACGGACGGAAGCGGGCGGACGGGGACGACACGAAGGGGGAACACGCGTGATACGCGTACTGGTGGTCGACGACGAGGCACTGATCCGCACCGGGTTCCGGCTCATCCTGAACGCCGCCGGCGGCATCGACGTGGTGGCCGCGGTCACCGGCGGCGAGGCGCTGGACGCGGTCCGGCGGCACCGCCCGGACGTGGTGCTGCTGGACGTCCGGATGCCGGACGTGGACGGGCTGACCGTGCTGGCCGGGATCCGCGCCCTGGAGAGCCCGCCGGTCGTCGCGATGCTCACCACCTTCGACACCGACGAGTACATCGCCGCCGCGCTGCGCGCGGGCGCGTCCGGGTTCCTGCTGAAGGACACCGACCCGGAGGAGATCGGGGCGATGGTGCGGACCCTGGCCGAGGGCGGCACGGTGCTGTCCGCCAAGGTGATCCGCACCGTGGTCGACGGCTACCTCGACGCGGGCCGTGACGCCGTGGAGGCGGACGCCGCCCGCCGGGTCGCCCGGCTGACCGGCCGGGAGCGGCACGTGCTGACGCTGCTGGCCACCGGCCTGTCCAACGCGGAGATCGGCGCCCGCCTGCACCTGGGGGTGGGCACGGTGAAGGACCACGTCAGCGCGATCCTCGGCAAGCTGGACGCCGGCGGCCGGGTGCAGGCCGCGCTGCTGGCCGAACGCGCCGGGCTGCTGCGCCCGGACGGCGGCGACCCCCTCGATGCCGCGTCCGGCGGCGCGTCCGGCGCCGCGTCCGCAGGCCCGCGCCGCGAGGGGGGCCGCGCCTGATGGCCGCGCCGCCGCGCCTGTCCCCGCGCGCCCAGGACGCGCTGGTCGTCGCCGTCGCCCTGCTGGACACCTGGATCAGCAGCGACGGCGACCACCCGCTGATCATCGCGGGCACCGTCGCCGCCTCCCTCGCCCTGCTGCTGCGGCGGCGCCTGCCCGGCACGGTGCTGCTGATCACCCTGGTGCCCGCGCTGACCTCGTACGCCGTGGTCGTCTCCCTCACCGCGCTCTACACGTTCGCCTCGCTCAGCCGCAGCCGCGCGCGCGTCCTCGCCGCCGCCGTCGCCTTCACCGCGTGCTACTCGGTGCCCTGGCCGCTGCCGCCGCTGCACGAGTTCGACGGCGTCAGGGCCGCCATCGACGTCGCCTACTCGCTGGCGCTGGCCGCCGCCCCCATCTTCCTCGGCCAGCTCGTGCAGGCCCGCCGCGACCTGTCGCTGCGGCTGGCCGAGATCACCGAGGCCCGCGAGCAGGAACGGCTGCTCACCGCGCAGAGTGTGCTGGCCAAGGAACGCGCCCGGCTCGCCCGCGAGATGCACGACGTCGTCTCGCACCAGGTGAGCCTGATCGCGGTGCGCGCCGGGGCGTTGCAGGTGAGCGTCGACGACCCGGCGGCCAAGGAGGCCGCGACCACGATCCGGCGGCTCAGCGTCCGCACCCTGGACGAACTCCGGCACATGGTGGGCGTGTTGCGCGCGGGCGACGGCCGGCCGGCCGACCTCACCCCGCAGCCGACCCTCGCCGGGCTGGAGCAGCTCGTCGCGCACAGCGGCATCGAGGCCGAGCTGGCCGTCGACCTGCCCGGCGACCCGCCGCCGCCCGTGCAGCGCGCCGTCTACCGCACGGTGCAGGAGGCGCTGACCAACGTCCGCAAGCACGCGCCCGGCGCGCGGGCCACCGTGCGGGTCCGGCGGGAGGGCGACACCCTGCTGACCACCGTCACCAACACCGCCGCCACCCGGGCCACCCTCGCGCTGCCCAGCGCCCGGCACGGCCTGATCGGCCTGCGCCAGCGCGCCGAACTCCTCGGCGGCACCCTCACCACCGCCCCCGCCCCCGACGGCGGCCACCACCTCGAACTGCGCCTCCCCGCGTCACCACACGATCCCCCGTCCGGCAGCACAAGCTAGACCCCTCCCGGCAAACCGGTCGGCATATGCCGGACGCGTGTGCGCGAGATAAGTTGTCAGCGCACACCCATCCCAGCCCATGCGCGCGTCGGCAGGAGTCGAGCAGTGACGGACAACCAGCCAGCCAGCAGCGAGTCCCCGAGGGTGGCCGACCGGATCGACACCTCCGTCCCGCACTCGGCCCGGTTCTGGAACTACCTGCTGGGCGGCAAGGACAACTACGAGCCGGACCGCCAGGTCGGGGACTACATCAAGGAGCACATGCCGGGGCTGGTGGACGTCGCCCGCACCTCCCGGCACTTCCTCGCCCGCGCCATCCACTACCTGGTGGTGGAGGAGGGCATCCGGCAGTTCCTCGACGTCGGCACCGGCCTGCCCACCGCGGACAACACGCACCAGGTCGCCCAGCGCGCCGCCGCCGACTGCCGGATCGTCTACGTCGACAACGACCCGCTGGTCCTCGCCCACGCCCGCGCCCTGCTGACCAGCAGCCCCGAGGGCGCCACCGCGTACATCGACGCCGACGTGCGGGACCCGGTCGGCATCATCGAAGCCGCCGCGGAAACCCTGGACTTCGACCGGCCGGTCGCGCTGGTCCTGATGGGCATCATGGGCCACATCGAGGACTTCGCCGAGGCCAAGTCCCTGATCCAGCGCCTGCTGGCGCCCCTGGCGCCCGGCAGTTTCCTCGTGCACTACGACGGCACCAACACCTCCGAGCAAATGGTGGCCGCCGAGGAGGAGTACATCGCCAGCGGTGCCGTGCCGTACTACGTGCGCAGCCCCGAGCAGATCGAGGCCGCCTTCGAGGGACTGGAGCTGGTGGCCCCGGGAGTCGTCCGACTGCCCGAGTGGCGGCCGGAGTTCGGGGAGCTTCAGGGCCCGGCCGGCGTCGACGCGTTCGGCGGCGTGGGACGCAAGCCCCGCCGCCCCCGCCCGTGACCGGTGTCCTGTCACGCACCGTGTCGCCCTCTTGACGCTGTACAAACAGGTGGGCGTAAGGTCGAGCGACCCGGCACTAACCGCGGAGCGTGGGAGGCAGTCATGGCACTACGGTTCATCGCGAAGGACCCGGCCACCAACGGAACCCAGTGCCCCACCGTCCTGGTGGACGAGCACAACGCCGATCTCGTGCTCCAGGGCTGGAAGGCCGACCCGGACACCGAGGAGGAGTGCGAGAAGTTCGGCCCGCTCCCCGAGACCGAGGCGGTGATCCGTATTCCCGCCCGCATGGTCCCGGCCATCAGGGAGGCATGCGATGTCGCAGAGCGATCGGCTGTTCGTTGACCTTCTGGCGAACTGCCGTCGTTCCGCCGTCCACCTGGAGATGAGAGATGTCTACGGCATCGAGGAGGAGGACGCGGCCTTCGCCGCCTGGAAGGCCGGCCACCGGCCGGATCCCGACGATCCGGCCTCCTGGTGGACCGACTTCCACACGTGGGTGAGGGATGCGGTGGCCCGGGGGGTGACATTCCGCCGGGCCCGCATCGTCTCCGAGCCCGTCACCGACTACATCCGGTACGAGCACGCCTGCACCTTCCAGAACATCGCCGCGGGAGAAGAAGTCCGCTGGCTCCCGCGGCGCCGGGCGTCGGACATCGCGCTGCCGGGAAACGACTTCTGGTTGTTCGACGACACCACCGTCATGTTCAATTATTTCACTGGTAAGGGGGGTTCAGCGGGCGCCGAGTTGAATCAGACCTCGCCCGTCGCGAAGCTGTGCTCTGCAGCGTTCGCCGCTGTGTGGGAACGTGCTGTCCCGCACCAGGAGTACCAGGTCTGACGTACCACCGAGAGCAAGCGCATGTCCGTATCGCCGTCCTCCAGCGCCCAGGCAGCGCGCGAGGCCGTCGCCGCGCGCCTGAGGGACATCCGCCTGGACGCCGGCCTCACCGGACGCGGCCTGGCCATGCGCTGCGGCTGGAGCGAGGCCAAGACCTCGCGCATCGAGAACGCCAGGACGCCTCCCTCGGACGCCGACCTCCGCGCGTGGTGCCAGGCGTGCGGCGCGCCGGACCAGATCCCCGATCTCATCGCGGCCTCCCGCAACGCCGAGTCGCTGTACGTGGAATGGCGGCGGCTCCAGCGCACCGGGCTGCGCAGGCTCCAGGAGTCCTACGTCCCGCTGTACGAGCGGACCCGCAAGTTCCGCGTCTACTGCTCGACGGTGATCCCCGGCGTGCTCCAGACCCGCGAGTACGCCGCCGCCCTGCTCGGGTCGATAACCCAGTTCCACGGCGCGCCGGACGACGTGGCCGCGGCGGTCGACGCGCGGCTGGCCCGGTCGCGCATCGTGCACGAGGGCGGGCGGCACTTCGCGCTGCTGGTCGAGGAGGCCGTGCTGCGCTACCAGATCGGGGACGCCGAGACGATGGCGGGTCAACTCGGGCATCTTCTCGCCATCATGGCGCTGCCGTCGGTGTCCCTCGGCGTGATCCCGTTCAGCGCGGGCGCGCGCCGGCTGTGGACGCTGGAGACCTTCAGCCTCTACGACTCGGGGCAGGCGTTCGTCGAGTTGCTGACGGCTCAGGTGACCATCACCGCGCCCAGCGAAATGGCCATGTACGAGCGGGCGTTCAGCCAGATGTCGCGGTTGGCGGTCTACGGGCCCGAGGCCCGCGCGCTCATCGGAGCGGCTGCCGCTTCACTCGGTTGACTCGTGCGAAAACCGGTGCAAGATCGTGGCCGGTTCTCGCCAACCGTTCTTACCTTCCTCCTGTGGAACGAAGCTTGCGAGGCCGCGGAGTGGCACGTGTGCGTTGACGTTGACATGGAGGCGCCGCGCCGGCGGCTGACGGAGGCGCTGGCGCGCGGGGGGCACTTCCAGTCGGGGTGGATGGAGGCGGTTTTCGAACGCGTCCCCCGCCACCTGTTCGCGCCCGACACGGTGTGGCGCCGCAACCCCGCGGGGCCCGGCTGGCTCCCGGTCCGGTGGGCGGAGGACCCGGACCTGTGGACGGAGATGGTGTACTCCGAGCACGGGGTCGTCATCCAGCTCGACCCCTGCGGCCGGGAGGCCACCAGCGTGATCAGCCCGCCGGCCGCCGTGCTCAACATGCTCGCCTCGCTCGAACCCCGGCCCGGCGAACGGGTCCTGGAGATCGGCACCGGCAGCGGGTACCACGCGGCGCTGCTGTGCGAGCGGGTCGGCATGGGCCTGGTCACCAGCGTGGAGATCGACGCGTCACTGGTCCGCCGGGCCGTGCGTGTGCTGGCCGATGCCGGGTACCGGCCCCATGTGGTCTGGGGCGACGGGGAGTTGGGGTGGCCGGATGGCGCCCCCTACGACCGGCTGATCTCGACGTCCGCCGTCCGCCGCGTCCCGCTCGCCTGGCTGGAACAGGTGCGGCCGGGCGGCGAGATCGTCACCCCCTGGTACCCCAACTACCACGGGCGCGGCCTGATGTGGCTGCGGGTGGGCGAGGACGGCACGGCCCGCGGCTGGTTCCACGGCGGCGAGTCGTTCATGCCGGTGCGCGGCCAGGGCGTGACGGGGACCGACCCCCGCCAGGTGTGGGCGGCGACGCACAGCGAGGCGGAACGGTTCGGCGGCGCCGCGGTCGATCTCTCCGACGTGGACGAGCACGGGGAGTTCGCGCTGAGCGTGCTGCTGCCCGGCGTCTCGCACTGCCGGCAGGCGGGCGACGACGACTGGTTCTTCCTCGACGCGGAGGGCGACACGGTCTCCTGGGCGCGGGTCACGCCCGGCGCCTCCTTCCGGCACGGCCCGCGCGACCTGCTCACCGACATCGACTGGGCCCTGGACTGGTGGCGCGCCCGCGGCCGGCCCCGCCTCTTCGACTTCGGCGTCACCGTCACCAAGGACCACCAGGACGTCTGGCTGCGCACCCCCGACCGGATCGTCACCCCGCCGGCCGGACCCTGAGCCGACGCCCGGCCCCCGGTGCGCGGGAGGCCGTACGGGCCGCGTCAACGACCGGCCGGCCGCCGTCAGGAACGCGTCAGCGGCGCCCGCCCGGCCCGGCCGCCGGGCTTAGCGTGCGAAGCGGGCCGGCGGACGCCCGGCCACCACACGGCGGCAGGCAGGTGTGTCATGTTCCCCAGCGACCCTCTCCCACCCGGGCTCCTCCTCGTTCCCGTCCGGCAGGGCCCGACGGGCTGCGTCGCCCGGCTCTTCCGCACCCCGCTCGGCCTGCGCACGGTCGTCGGCTTCACCAGCGAGCACCGGCTGATCGCCGCCCTCGGCCCGGCCCAGCGGTGGATCGTCCTCGCGGAACCGGCCCTGCGCGCCCTGACCGCCCCCCTCGGCGCGGTGGCCGTCACGGTGGACCCCCGCTGGACCGCACCTCCCTTCAGGGACCACCGCCCCGCGCCCACCCCGGTGGCGGCCCTCTCCTGACACGCCCGCCCGCCGGGTCGCGGGGCCCTCCCGGCCTTCCCCGGACCGACGTCCGGGAGGGCCCCCATGGCCGGGGCAGCGTCGCGGCCCCACCGTGAAGCGCGTCGCGGAAGCGATGGGGGGCGTCAGGCGGGGGTGTTGTCGAAGGGGGCGGTCAGGGCGCGGAGGAGGGCCGCCAGGTCGCGGCGCTGGGCCGTGGACAGGTCGGCCAGCAGGGCCCGCTCCTGCACCAGGAGACCGGCCAGGGCCTCGTCGGCGTGGCGCTGGCCGGAGGCGGTCAGCCGCACCAGCACGCCGCGCCGGTCGCTGGGGTCGGGCAGCCGCTCGACCAGGCCGCGCTTGGCCAGCCGGTCGATGCGGTTGGTCATGGTGCCGGAGGTGACCAGGGTCTGGGTGAGGAGCTGGCCGGGGGAGAGCTGGTACGGGTCACCCGCCCGGCGCAGCGCGGTGAGCACGTCGAACTCCCATGGCTCAAGGTGGTGCTCGGAGAAGACCAGGCGCCGGGCCCGGTCCAGGTGGCGGGCCAGTCTGCTGACGCGGCTGAGCACTTCCAGCGGCTCCACGTCCAGATCGGGGCGCTCGCGCCGCCAGGCCGCCACCAGCCGGTCCACCTCGTCCTCCATGAGGTCCAGTCTAATTGTTCTGTCGATATGAAGTCTCACGACATAAAGCCTCACGGTATCAAGCATCTTGACATCGAGAGAGATGGGGGGCCAGGCTCGGAGCCATGCCCCACGCACCCCGGCCCCGGTGGGACCCCGCCCAGTACCAGCGGCACAGCGGACACCGCGAGCGCCCCCTCCTCGACCTCCTCGCCCGCGTCCCGCCGCTGCCGGCGCCCGCCGCGCCCCGCGTCGCCGACCTCGGCTGCGGGCCCGGCCGCCCCAGCCTGCTGCTGACCGAGCGCTGGCCCGGCGCCCGGGTCACCGGATACGACACCTCCCCGGCGATGCTCGCCGAGGCCGCCACCCACGCCGGGCCCACCCCCGGCGGCGGCTCCCTCGCCTTCGCCCACGCCGATCTGGCCGACTGGCGGCCGGCCGAGCCGTTCGACCTGATCGTGTCCAACGCCGCGCTCCAGTGGGTGCCCGGCCACGCCGACCGCTTCCCCGCCTGGGTGGCGGGCCTGGTGCCCGGCGGCGTCCTCGCCTTCCAGGTCCCGGGCAACTTCGGAGCCCCCAGCCACGTCCTGATGCGCGAACTGTGCGCGAGCCCCCGCTGGCGTGGCCGGCTCGGCGGCGCCCTGCGCCACCGCGACGCCGTGCTCACGCCCGGGGCGTACGCCGAGGCGCTGGCCGCCCTCGGCTGCGCCATCGACGTGTGGGAGACCACCTATCTCCACGTCCTGCCCGGCGCGGACCCGGTGCTGGACTGGGTCAAGGGCACCGGCCTGCGGCCCGTCCTCACCGCGCTGGAGAGCGACCCCGGGGCCCGCGACGCGTTCCTCGCCGACTACCGCGCCGCCCTGCGCGCCGCCTACCCGCCCGGCCCGCACGGCACGCTCTTCCCGTTCCGCCGCGTCTTCGCGGTGGCCCGGCGGCCGGGCGGGACGAGGGCGGCGCGCTGATCCGCTCAACCCGCCCACCTCGCCAGGCACCGGCTGATTGGGCAACAAGATTGGGCGAATCGGGTGAACAGCGGCAACCGAATCCCCCCAGGCGCGTTGTGCAGGGCGCTCCAGACACAGGGCATTCCAGAACTCGGAAGGACAAGCTAGTGATCAAGAAGACGCTGGCCTCGGTCGCGGTCGCGGCCTCGGTCGTCGGCGCCACGGGCCTCGCCGCCGCCCCCGCCATGGCGATCGGCGGCGACGACGAGTCGGGCAACGCCGCGACGGTGAACGGCAACGGCCAGAAGCAGGTGTACGGCAACACCACGACCGGCGGCTACATGAGCCCGAACATTTCCCTGGTCAACGGCTCGTTCAACGACTTCTGCGTCACGGTCGACGACATCAGCAACATCGTCCAGATCCTCGCTATCCCGATCGACGACATTCTCAGCAGCCAGCCGGACCTGGAGTGCTCCGAGAACTCGACGCAGGTCGACGGCGACGACCCGCTGTCCAGGCTGCTGTCGGACATCTCGCTGCTCTCCGAGAACGGCGTCAGCAAGCACTGAGCCGTGCCGACCGGCCCGCGGGCCCCGGGTTCTTCGGCCTTCTGACCGGGGCTCCGCACACACGACTCCCCCTCCGGACGCATGTTCCGGAGGGGGAGTCGTGTTAGTCGCCGGCCCGCGGCCACCACGGCCGCGCGCTACGTGCGGCGCCTGCCGATCAGCCGCGGGTGGTGCTCCAGGCCCTGCAGGCCGTGCCACGCCAGGTTCACCAGGTGCGAGGCGACCTCCGCCTTCTTCGGCCGCCGCACGTTCAGCCACCACTGGCCCGTCAGCGCCACCATCCCGACCAGCGCCTGCGCGTACATCGGCGCCAGCTTCGGGTCGTACCCGCGGCTCTTGAACTCGTGCCCCAGGATGTCCTCGACCTGCGTGGCGATGTCCCCGATGAGCGACGCGAACGTGCCCGTCGACTGCGCCACCGGCGAGTCCCTGACCAGGATGTGGAAACCGTCCGTGTACTGCTCGATGTAGTCGAGCAGGGCGAACGCCGCCTGCTCCAGCAGCTCCCGCGGATGCCCCGCGGTCAGCGCGCCGGTCACCATGGACAGCAGGCGGCTCATCTCACGGTCGACGACGACCGCGTAGAGCCCTTCCTTGCCGCCGAAGTGCTCGTAGACCACCGGCTTGGACACCCCGGCCTTCGCCGCGATCTCCTCCACCGACGTGCCCTCGAAACCCCGCTCGGCGAAGAGCGTGCGCCCGATGTCCAGCAACTGCTCCCGGCGCTCCGTGCCGGTCATCCGCCGGCGGGCCCGCCTCGCGGGGCGGGCCGGGCGGTTCTTGCCACTGTCATTGATGCTGTTTTCGGTCGCCACGCGCTCATCATGCCGCGTGCGCAGTGGCGTTTTCTTTCCGGTTTTCGTCCCCGTTCGTCTCAGGTGTATTGCGTTTCGCGTCCAGCCGGCTCCGCTTCGGCCAGCGGACGTCCCACGCCCAGCCCGCCTTCTCGAACCAGCGGATCAGCCGGGCCGAGGAGTCGACCTGCCAGCGGTCCACACCGTGCCGGGCGCAGGTGGGGTCGGCGTGGTGCAGGTTGTGCCAGGACTCGCCGCAGGACAGGACGGCCAGCCACCACACGTTGCCCGAGCGGTCGCGCGACTTGAACGGCTGCTTCCCGGTGGCGTGGCAGATCGAGTTGATCGACCAGGTGACGTGGTGCAGCAGCGCCACCCGCACCAGCGAACCCCAGAAGAACGCGCTCAGCGCGCCCTGCCACGACCACGTGACCAGGCCGCCGATCAGCGCCGGAGCGGCCAGCGAGACCGTCGTCCACAGCACGAAGTGCCGGGAGATCCGCACGAGGTCCGGGTCCTTCAGCAGGTCCGGGGCGTACTTGTGCTGCGGGGTGCGCTCGGTGTCGAACATCCACGCCATGTGCGCCCACCACAGGCCCTTCAGCAGGGCGGGCACGCTCTCGCCGTAGCGCCAGGGGGAGTGCGGGTCGCCCTCCGCGTCCGAGTGCTTGTGGTGCTTGCGGTGGTCGGCCACCCAGCGGACCAGCGGCCCCTCCACCGCCATCGAGCCGGCGATCGCCAGCGCGACCCGCAGCGGGCGCTTGGCCTTGAACGAGCCGTGGGTGAAGTACCGGTGGAAGCCGATGGTGATCCCGTGACAGCCGATGAAGTAGAAGACGGTGAGCAGGCCGAGGTCGAGCCAGCTCACCCCCCAGCCCCAGGCCAGCGGGACGGCCGCCACCAGGGCGAGGAAGGGGACGACGATGAACAGCAGCAGCGCGATCTGCTCCATCGAACGGCGCTGCTCGCCGCCCAGCGTCCCGGACGGCAGCGGCTCGCCGGGGGCGCGTTCTTCCGCTCCGGGCGACGACGTGAGGTCTTGGTCAGTGGACGACATGGGTGGTTCCTCGGGGGAGGGGGCACTATGCGGAGGTTTCAGCCACCTACGGGACCGTAACCTACGGCATCGTAAGTATCCCAGCCCGCCGTGTGGCCACAAGGGCCAGTACCCCGCACGACCGCTATGTAGCGGTTCTGTGGGGAATCCTCATTACGATGGCCCTGCCGGACAGCGCGGTCCGCTCTGACTCTCCCTTCCTCCGTAAGCCGCCACGAGGAGCCGCAACCGTGACCAGTTCCGATGCCCTCACCAGTCCCGAGATCCCCGACGCCACGGGAGCACCGGAAAGCAGTAGCACCCTGCGGGCCGACATCCGCCGGCTGGGGGACCTCCTCGGCGAGACGCTGGTGCGGCAGGACGGGCCCGAACTGCTTGAGCTGGTCGAGCGGGTCCGGGCGCTGACCCGCACCGACGGGGACGCCGCCGCCGATCTGCTCGGCCGCACCGACCTGGCGACCGCGGCCAAGCTCGTCCGCGCCTTCTCCACCTACTTCCACCTCGCCAACGTCACCGAGCAGGTGCACCGGGGCCGTGAGCTGCGCGAGCGCCGGGCGGCCGAGGGCGGCGAACTGTCGCGCACCGCGGACATGCTGAAGGACGCCGACCCCGCGCACCTGCGGCAGACCGTGGCCCACCTGGGCGTGCGCCCGGTGTTCACCGCGCACCCCACCGAGGCGGCCCGCCGCTCCGTGCTGACCAAGCTCCGCAAGATCGCCGAGCTGCTGGACAACCCCGAGTCCGAGCACGGCGGCGACCGGCGACGCACCGACGTGCGGCTGGCGGAGAACATCGACCTCATCTGGCAGACCGACGAGCTGCGCGTGGCCCGCCCCGAGCCCGCCGACGAGGCCAGGAACGCCGTGTACTACCTGGACGAGCTGGCCGCGGGCGCCGTCGGGGACGTGCTGGAGGACCTGGCCGCCGAGCTGGAGCGCGCCGGGGCGCCGCTGCCGTCCCTGTCCCGGCCGCTGACGTTCGGCACCTGGATCGGCGGCGACCGCGACGGCAACCCCAACGTCACCCCCGGCGTCACCTGGGACGTACTGGTGCTCCAGCACGAGCACGGCATCGACGGCGCGCTGCGCCACATCGAGGAGCTGCGCGGCGCCCTGTCCGGCTCCATCCGCAACTGCGGCGCCAGCCAGGCCCTGCTCGACTCGCTGCGGCAGGACCTGGAGCGGCTGCCGGAGATCACCCCCCGGTACAAGCGGCTCAACGCCGAGGAGCCCTACCGGATGAAGATCACCTGCATCCGGCAGAAGCTCCTCAACACCAAGGCCCGGCTGAAGGACGACACGCCGCACGTGCCCGGCCGCGACTACCTGGGCACCGGCGAGCTGCTCGACGAGCTGCGGCTGGTGCAGACGTCCCTGCGGGAGAACCGCGGGGAGCTGATCGCGGACGGGCGGGTGGAGCGCGTCATGCGGACGCTCGGCGCGTTCGGCCTCCAGCTCGCCACCATGGACGTGCGGGAGCACGCCGACGCCCACCACCACGCGCTGGGCCAGCTCTTCGACCGGCTCGGCGAGGAGTCCTGGCGGTACGCGGACATGCCGCGCGAGTACCGCACCAAGCTGCTGGCCAAGGAGCTGCGCTCGCGCCGCCCGCTGGCCCCGACCCCGGCGCCGCTGGACGCCGCCGGCGCCAAGACCCTCGGCGTCTTCGGGACGATCCGCCGGGCGCTGGACACGTTCGGGCCCGAGGTCATCGAGTCGTACATCATCTCCATGTGCCAGGGCGCCGACGACGTATTCGCCGCCGCCGTGCTGGCCCGCGAGGCCGGGCTGATCGACCTGCACGCGGGCTGGGCCAGGATCGGCATCGTGCCGCTGCTGGAGACCACGGACGAGCTGCGGATCGCGGACGAGCTGCTGGACGCGATGCTCTCCGACCCCTCCTACCGCCGCCTGGTCTCGCTCCGGGACGACGTGCAGGAGGTCATGCTCGGGTACTCGGACTCCTCCAAGTTCGGCGGCATCACCACCTCCCAGTGGGAGATCCACCGCGCCCAGCGGCGGCTGCGCGACGTCGCGCACCGGCACGGGGTGCGGCTGCGCCTCTTCCACGGCCGCGGCGGCACGGTCGGCCGCGGCGGCGGCCCGACGCACGACGCGATCCTCGCCCAGCCGTGGGGCACGCTGGAGGGCGAGATCAAGGTGACCGAGCAGGGCGAGGTCATCTCCGACAAGTACCTGCTGCCCTCGCTCGCCCGGGAGAACCTGGAGCTGACGGTCGCCGCCACCCTCCAGGCCTCCGCCCTGCACACCGCGCCGCGCCAGTCGCAGGAGGCGCTGGCCCGCTGGGACGCGGCGATGGACACCGTCTCGCAGGTCGCGCACACCGCGTACCGGCGGCTGGTGGAGGACCCGGACCTCCCGGCGTACTTCTTCGCCTCCACCCCGGTCGACCAGCTCGCCGAGCTGCACCTCGGCTCCCGGCCCTCGCGCCGCCCGGACAGCGGCGCCGGGCTGGACGGGCTGCGGGCCATCCCGTGGGTCTTCGGCTGGACGCAGTCGCGGCAGATCGTGCCCGGCTGGTACGGCGTCGGCTCCGGCCTGAAGGCGGCGCGCGAGGCGGGCCTGGAGGACGTGCTGAGCGAGGCGTTCGACCAGTGGCACTTCTTCCGGAACTTCCTGTCCAACGTCGAGATGACGCTCGCCAAGACGGACCTGCGCGTCGCCCGGCACTACGTGGACACGCTCGTCCCGCAGGAGCTGCGGCACGTGTTCGCCACCATCGAGGCGGAGCACCGGCTCACCGTCGCCGAGGTGCTGCGCATCACCGGCGAGCGCGAGCTGCTGGACGCCCACCCCGCGCTCCAGCGCACGCTGCGCATCCGCGACGCGTACCTGGACCCGATCTCCTACCTCCAGGTGACGCTGCTGCACCGGCAGCGGGAGGCGGTGGCCCGCGGCGAGGAGCCGGACCAGCTCCTGACGCGGGCGCTGCTGCTGACGGTCAACGGCGTGGCGGCGGGCCTGCGCAACACCGGCTGAGCCCGCCGGGGCCGGGCCGGGTCAGGGGGCCGGCGGGGCCAGTGGGGTCAGGGCCAGGCGATCTCGCCGGTCGCGGCCCTGGTCCCCAGCTCCAGCGCGAGCAGCCCGGCCAGGCCCGGCCGCCGCCTGAGCAGCGCCGCCCGCAGCGCCTCCGCGTCGCCGCACCGGGCCAGCTCCTCCTCGAACGCGGCCAGATAGCCGCGCGTGAAGGCGATCACCGAGGCGTCGGTCGGGGTGTCCGGGGTGCGGTGCCCCGGCACCACCAGCCTCGGGGACAGCCGCTGCGCCTCGGCCAGCACCCGGTCCCAGGCGGCGCGTTCGGCCCGGCGGGCGGTGTCCGCCGTCCACGGGTGCACCCCGGCGCAGAGCAGCGCGCCGCCGAGGAGGGCGCGGTCCTCCGGCTGCCACAGGTACTGCGTGCGCCACACCAGCTCCGGGTCGCCGCCGCGCACCTCGAACAGCCGGCCCTCGAACTCCAGGGAGCCCGAGGTCAGCACGTCGGGGACGACGACGTCGGCGGCCAGGTTGGGGCCGAGGTTCCGCCAGCTCGCCAGGCGCGCCTCCCCCATGTCCTTGATCCGCTCGACGGTGGCGGCCGTGGCGACGATCCGCACCCCGGGGAACGCCTGCCGGACGGCCTGCAGACCGGCGTAGCACTCGGGGTCCGCCGCGCTGACGAAGACGGTCGTCAGCCGCTTCCCGCTGTCCAGCACCATCGCCAGCACCCGGTGCTGCTCGGCGAGGGTGAGCTGACCGTCGACGAGCAGCGCCTCGCGCTCGCCCGTGACCAGGACCGACGTCTTGTGCAGACCGGAACCGGGCGCGGTGTGGACGGCGTAGCAGAGAGCGGGCACGGCATCAGCACACCACGGGCCCGGTCCGCCCGCATGCCGGACGCCACCCGTTCAGGCGCGGAACGTCCGCCGGTACCCGGTGGGGGAGACGCCCAGCGCTGCCTGGAGGTGCTGGCGCATCGACGCGGCCGTGCCGAAGCCCGCCTCGCGGGCGATCCGGTCCACCGGCAGGTCGCTCTCCTCCAGCAACTGCCGGGCCCGCTCCACGCGCTGCTGGGTGAGCCAGCGCTGCGGCGACAGCCCGGTCTCCTCGCGGAACCGGCGGGTGAACGTCCGCACGCTCATCGCCTCCCGCTCCGCCAGCTCCCGCAGCGTCAGCGGCCGGTCCAGATGGGCCAGCGCGAACGAGCGGGCGCGGCCCGTGGAGTGGACGCGGGGCGCGGGGACGAGCCGTTCGACGTACTGCGCCTGCCCGCCGTCCCGGTGCGGCGGCACCACGGTGCGGCGGGCCACCGAGTTGGCCACCGAGGCGCCGAAGTCGGTGCGGACCATGTGCAGGCACAGGTCGATGCCGGAGGCGACACCGGCGGAGGTGAGCACGTTCCCGTCCTCGGTGTAGAGGATGTCCGGGTCGAGCAGGACCTTCGGGTACAGCGTCCTGAAGCGGTCGCACGCCGCCCAGTGCGTGGTGGCCCGGCGGCCGTCCAGCAGCCCGGCGGCGGCCAGTACGAACGCGCCCGTGCAGATCGACGCGACGCGCGCGCCGGGCCGGACGCGGGCCAGGGCGGCGGCCAGCCCGGGCGGCAGGCGGCCCGTGCTGTACGTCTCGTCCGTCTCGTGCGCGGCCGGGACGATCACGGTGTCCGCCTCGGCCAGTGCCTCCGGGCCGTGCGCCACGTTGACCGTGATGTCCGTGTCGGTGCGGATCACGCCGGGGACCGGGGCGCAGGTCACCACCTCGTACAGCAGCGTGCCGTCCGCCCGCCTGGCCCGGCCCATGATCCGGTGCGCTATGCCCAGCTCGATCGGGAGCAGGCCGTGCCGGACCAGGACGGCGACGCGGTGGCGGCCCGGCGCGCGGAAGGCCCTCGTGTCGTCGCTCATGGCCCGATCCTTGCACAACCTGGCCATCGGGCCACTCGTCCGGGCCCGTCCCGGGGCGCAGGATCGTCGGGTGACGCAGACCATCGGCCCCGAGACCCCGTCCCCGTCGTCCCCGTCGGCTCCGTCGTCCTCGTCATCCGCCGGCACCGCGTCCGGACCGCGGCGCGTGCACCCCGCCTGGTGGGTGGCGGCGGTCGCGTTCCTCGTCCTCATCGGCGCCGCCGGGTTCCGCGCCACGCCCGGTGTGCTGATCGACCCGCTGCACGAGGAGTTCGGCTGGTCGCGCGGCTCCATCTCGTTCGCCGTCTCGGTCAACCTGCTGCTGTACGGCTTCACCGCGCCGTTCGCGACCGCGCTGATGGAGCGGTACGGCATCCGCCGCGTCGTCGCGGGCGCGCTGCTGCTGATAGCGGCGGGCAGCGGGCTGACCGTCTTCATGACCGCCCAGTGGCAGCTCGTGCTGTGCTGGGGCGTCCTGGTCGGGCTCGGCGCCGGGTCGATGGCGCTGGCCTTCGCCGCGACGGTCGCCGGACGCTGGTTCGTGGCCCGCCGCGGCCTGGTCACCGGCGTCCTCACGGCGGGCGGCGCGGCCGGGAACCTCGTCTTCCTGCCGCTGGTCGGGCTGCTGGCCGACGGCCCCGGCTGGCGCGCCGCCGCGCTGACCGTCGCGCTGTGTGCGCTCGCCGTCGTGCCGCTGGTGGTGTGGGTGCTGCGCGACCGGCCCGAGGACGTGGGCCTGCGGCCGTACGGCGCGGGTGAGGAGTACGTCACCCCGCCGCCCGCCCCGCCCGGCGCGGCCCGCCGGACGCTCTCGGCGCTGGCCACCGCGTCCCGCACCCGCGTCTTCTGGCTGCTGGCCGCCTCGTTCGCCATCTGCGGCGCCTCGACGAACGGCCTGATCGGCACCCACTTCGTGCCCGGGGCGCACGACCACGGCATGCCCGTGCCGGTCGCCGCCTCGCTGCTGGCGGTCGTCGGGATCTTCGACGTGGTGGGCACCGTCTTCTCCGGCTGGCTGACCGACCGGTACGACGCGCGGCGGCTGCTGGCCGTCTACTACGCGCTGCGCGGCGCGTCCCTGCTCTTCCTGCCGACGCTGCTGGCGGACGACGTGCACCCGCCGATGGTGCTGTTCATCGTCTTCTACGGGCTGGACTGGGTGGCCACCGTGCCGCCGACGATCGCGCTGTGCCGGGAGCACTTCGGCGCGGACGCCGGGGTGGTCTTCGGGTGGGTGCTGGCCTCGCACCAACTGGGCGCGGCGCTCGTCGCGTTCGGCGCCGGGCTGATCCGCGACAGCACCGGCTCCTACGACCTGGCGTGGACGTCGGCGGGCGCGCTGTGCGCGGTGGCGACCGTGCTGGTCATGGTGATCGGCCGCCGGTCCGCTGCCGCGGCCGGCGCCGCCGCCGTCCGGGCCCGGACATGACGCGGGCCCCGGCGCGCGGTGCGCGCCGGGGCCGTGTGCAGTGTGCCGTGTGCCGTCCGGGTTCAGCCCTGGGCGGCGGCGTTGCGGCGCCGCAGCGCCAGGTACCCGCCGGCCCCGACCAGCACGGCCGCGCCGACGGACAGCGCGATCACCGGCATGCTCGACCCGGTCTCGGCCAGGTCGCCGCCCGGCTCCTCGCCGTCGGCCGGGACCTCTTCCCCGCCGGCCTCGCCCTGGGGCTCCTCGCCACCGGAGGCGCCCTCCTCGCCGCCGCCCGTGGCCGCCGCGGCTTCCTCGCCGCCGCCGCCCGTGGTGGCCGCGGCTTCCTCGCCGCCCGTCGTGGACGCGCCCTCCTCGCCGCCGCCGACGGCCGCTTCCGCGCCGCCGCTGGTCGTGGCCGCGCCGGAGGTGCCGGTCTCGGTGGCCGGGCAGGTGTGCGACAGCCGGAAGTCGACCGCGGTGCCGTCCACGGTGGCCTCGGCCGCGACCAGCTCCGCGCCGGGCTCGGAGGCCACGTACGCGTGCTTGTCCGACGGCGGGCCGAAGGTGGTGACGACGACCTCGCCACCCGGCTCGAAGGTGACGCGCAGCTCGACGAAGTCCGTGCTGTTCCCGGGCAGCACGAAGTGCCAGCCGTCCTGGTCGGCCGCTACCGGCGGGCAGTCCTCACCCTGCGAGAACTCGGGATCGACCGCGACGATGGGCAGTTGCGCCTCCTGGTGCAGCCCGACCTCGTGCTCGGTGGCCAGGGCCGGCGTGGCACCCGCGACCAGTACCACCGCGGCGGCGGCGACTGTGCCCAGGATGGACAGCTTGCGCATAGGGCATTCAACTCCGGGGAAGAGTGGTGAACGTATGGGGCGCGGGAAAGGATTCTGCGGAACTCCGGGCCTGACAAGGGCCGAATGCCCCCTGTGGTCCCATTGGGTGCGCGGTGTCCCAATGATCACCGGTAACGATCCGGTCATGCCGCGTTTCACGTCGCCGGACAGTCCCCCGCACGTGTCCGGAACGGCTCCGTACGGTCAGCCGTTGTACGCGCTCTGTGCCTTCTCCAGGCCCGCCGTCACCAGCGCCTCGACCGCGTCCGCGGCCCGGTCCACGAAGAAGTCCAGCTCCTTGCGCTCGGCCGCCGAGAAGTCGCGCAGCACATACGCCGCCACGTCCATGCGCCCCGGCGGGCGGCCGACGCCGAAGCGGACGCGGTAGTAGTCGCGGCCGAGCGAGGCGGTGATGGACTTCAGGCCGTTGTGCCCGTTGTCACCGCCGCCCCGCTTCAGCCTCAGCACTCCGTAGCCGATGTCCAGCTCGTCGTGGACGACGACCAGGCGGGAGACGGGGATCCGGTAGAACGTGCTCAGCGCCGTCACCGGACCGCCCGACAGGTTCATGAACGACAGCGGCTTCGCCAGCACCACGCGCGGCCCGCCCGCGCCGGGCGCGCCGAGGCGGCCCTCCAGCACGGCGGCACGGGCCTTGTGCGCCTTGAAGGCGCCGCCCATCCGCTCGGCGAGCAGATCGGCCACCATGAAGCCGACGTTGTGCCGGTTGGCGGCGTACTGGGGCCCGGGGTTGCCGAGTCCGGCGATCAGCCAGGGTTCGTCCACGGTCACATTCTCCCACCGGTGCCCGGGGTCACTCGGCGGCGGCTTCTTCCCCGGCCGCGGCCGGGGCCTCACCCGCGGCCTCCGGCGCGGGCTCCTCGGCCTGCGGCTGGAGGATCTGGAGGACGACGTCCTCCGGGTCGACGGCGAGCGTGGTGCCCTTGGGCAGCCGCACGTCCTTGGCCAGCACGGAGTCGCCGGCGCTCAGGCCCTCGACGGAGAGGGTGACGGACTCGGGCAGGTGGGTGGCCTCGGCCTCGACGGGCAGCGCGTTGAGCACGTGCTCCAGCAGACCGCCACCGGGGGCCAGCTCGCCCTCGACGTGGATCGGGACCTCGACGGTGACCTTCTCGCCGCGCTTGACGATCAGCAGGTCGATGTGGACCAGGAAGCCGCGGATGGCCTCGCGCTGCACGGCCTTCGGCAGCACCATCTCCTGGCGGCCCTCGATGTCGAGGGTCATGAGCACGTTCGGGGTCTTGAGGGCCAGCATCAGCTCGTGGCCCGGCAGCGTGATGTGGACCGGCTCGGTGCCGTGCCCGTAGATGACGGCGGGCACGCGGCCCGCGGCCCGGATCCGGCGGGCGGCGCCCTTGCCGAACTCGTTCCTGAGCTCGGCGGTCAGCTTCACATCGGCCATGGTGCACTCCTCGAAGGGGAAAACCGCGGATACGACAACGGTCACCCGGCCCAGGGCCGGCCCTCCACGAAGAGCGCGTCGATAACGGATGACCCCTGCGGGCCTCCCTCGCCGAGCAACGCCCGCGAGTCTACCCGCCGGGCCGAAGCGGCGCGCACCGCACACCACCGGGGCGGCGGCACGGGCGGTTCGGCACGGAACCGGGGCTCGCGTCCGCGCCGCCGCGCGGGTGGACCGGCTCCCGGCCGGTCCACCGCGGCGTGGCGCGCCCGGGCAGGGCTACGCGTCGCCCTCGAAGAGGCTGGTGACCGAGCCGTCCTCGAACACCTCGCGGACCGCCCTGGCGATCGTCGGGGCCATCGACAGAACGGTGATCTTGTCCAGCGCCACCTGGCTCGGGGTCGGCAGGGAGTTGGTGAAGATGAACTCGCTGACCTGCGAGTTCTTCAGGCGGTCCGCGGCCGGGCCGGACAGCACGCCGTGCGTCGCCGCCACGATCACGTCCTCCGCGCCGTTGGCGAACAGCGCCTCCGCCGCCGCGCAGATCGTGCCGCCGGTGTCGATCATGTCGTCCACCAGCACACAGACCCGGCCGCGCACGTCACCGACGACCTCGTGCACGGTCACCTGGTTCGCCACGTTGGGATCGCGCCGCTTGTGCACGATCGCCAGCGGGGCCGCCAGCCGGTCCGCCCAGCGGTCCGCGACCCGCACCCGGCCCGCGTCCGGCGAGACCACGGTGAGCATCTCGCGGTTCACCCGGCTCGCGATGTAGTCGGTCAGCACCGGCAGCGCGAACAAGTGGTCCACCGGGCCGTCGAAATACCCCTGCACCTGGTCCGCGTGGAGATCCATCGTGATGATCCGGTCCGCGCCCGAGGTCTTCAGCAGATCCGCCATCAGCCGCGCCGAAATCGGCTCCCGGCCACGGTGCTTCTTGTCCTGCCGGGCATAACCGTAGAACGGAATGATCACGGAGATGCTCCGCGCCGAGGCACGCTTCAGCGCGTCGATCATGATGAGCTGCTCCATGATCCATTTATTGATCGGCGCGGTGTGGCTCTGCATCAGAAAACAGTCGGCGCCGCGCACCGACTCCTCGAAGCGCACGTAAATCTCGCCGTTGGCGAAGTCGAGGGCCTTTGTCGGGACCAGCCCCACGCCCAATTGCGCGGCGACCTCCTTCGCCAACTCGGGGTGGGCGCGGCCGGAGAAGAGCATCAGCTTCTTCTCGCCGGTCGTCTTGATCCCGGTCACAGTACGTCTCCTTGGCTTCCGCGTCGGCGCTCGTTCACCCCATTGGGGCACCTCTACGGTACGCCCCCGTCAATCCTGCTCCGACTTGTGCTCCGCCGCAGCTAGAGCGGCGTGGGGGGGGGGGGGGGGGG
>NZ_JBPQTQ010000058.1:0-34445 GCF_051386415.1 Streptomyces sp. URMC 129 | reverse complement strand
CCCCCCCCCCCCCCCCCCCCCCCCCCCCCGCCGCTGTTACGCGTCGCGTTACTCCGACTCGCGCTGCGCCGCCGGCGCGGCGGCGGAGCCGCCCTCCGTCACCTCGAACTCGGCCAGGACGGTGTCCTGACCCTCGTCCAGGGTGCAGGCCGACTCGAAGGTCTTCAGGCCGGTGTCCGAGCCGTCGGCCTTCTTCGGCGTCAGCGTCAGCGTGAGGTCGCCGACGCTGATCTCGCCCTGGCCCGGCTCGCTGAAGGTGACCGAGGGGGCCTCGCCACTGGCGTTGATCTGGAACTCGGTGTACGGCGGAGCCTTCGGGATCTCCTGGTTCGGCACCTCGAACGGCACCTCGATCGGCAGCTCGACGCCGGGGGCGGTGACGTTGGCGCTGGCGAGCGCGCTGCCCTCGATGGAGGCGGCGGCCACCGTCTGCAGGCCCTGGTGGGTCTTCGCGTTGGCGGTGGTGACCGCCTCGATGACGAAGGGAGGCGTCTCCTCGCCCACCCCGATGGAGGAGGGGATGTCCGTCTTGACGTCCACCTTGAGCGGCTGCTCACCGATCAGGGGGAACGGACAGGTGTAGTTCAGCGTCAGGGACACCGGGTCCGCCGAGGCGGAGGTTCCGCCGAAGGCGAGAAATCCGCCGCCGACAAGGGCGGAAGCGCTCACCGCTGCCGCCAGCTTCATCTTCTTGTTCTTCTTCTGAGCTCCCATGAGCTACCTCTCGTGTAGCGAGGGAGAGACACCGCGTGATGCCGCTCGCTTCGCTGAGAACGGATCGCTGACTGAGCACGTAATCGCCGGGGAAAACCGATCCGACCACGTTTCCGAACCGGAAATTTATCTCTCGTAAATATCGGCGGTCAAGGTTGCAACAGCAATCTCCACAAGCCTTCCCGAGCGAGCCCTTTTTGTGACCGGAAAAGCCGGGAACCACACCTCCTTCACCGGCACGACAAGCCGTCGTCCCAGGTCAGCGGGCATGGGCAGGCCGCCGCAGGGATTCTACGCGGATGGAGAATGCGCCGTGAAGGGACGCGCCACCCGCCTTGCTTCGCTGCTGATAAGCGATTTTCCGGAGCGGCGACGGCGGTGGCCCGGGCGGGATCGCCACATCGAGGATTTCCCAAGGATGCCGGATTCACATTCGTGCCCGTTTCATGCAGGCGAGGCCGGGTAAAAGAGCTGGCAAAAGAAAAGCGGGCGGGTCCGGAGCGATTCGCTCCGGACCCGCCCGCTTTCCCGCTGGACAAACGCTAGGCGGGCTGCCGCTGCGGGGACGGTGGCGCGGGGGCGGCCTCGTCCTGCGCCGGTTCCCCGGGGCGTGGCGGGATCCGGCGGAAGAGGCGGCGTGTCCTGCCGTCGACGGCCATCAGGAAGGCGGTGGGCAGGAAGACGAGGTCGGCGGCGATGGCCGACATCGAGAAGAAGGGAAGCCCCATCAGGATCCCGATCCCGATGTGCTCGCAGACGAGGGCGGCGAGCAGCACGTTCTTCACCTTGCGGTTGAGGATGCTGAACGGGAAGGCGACCTGCACGAGCACCGTGCCGTAGGTCATGATCAGCACCATGATGCTGTTGTCGGACAGGCCCTCGGAGATCGCCGGGAAGGGCTGGAAGGTGTCCAGCCGCATCGAGTAGTAGACGGCGGTGCCGTCCTGCCACAGCGAGCCCTGGATCTTGTACCAGCCGGCCGCCGCGTAGATGAGGCACACCTCGAACATCATGATCAGCAGGGCGGCGTTGTGGGCGAGGTTGCTCATCATGTCCGGCACGGCGACCAGTTCGCCGTGCCCGCGGCGGTTCACCGCCCACCACACGGCGTGCACCGCCCACAGCCCCCACAGCGCGCCGGTCCAGCCCAGGCCCGGAAGGTTCCCGGCCGCGGTGGCCGCGGTCAGCGCGGCGCCGGATATCAGCCACAACGCGATGCCGACCGGGTCGTACGTCCTCTTCTTCTCCCGCGCGCGGGAGCGCCGGCGGGCGTCCAGCGACCAGACCTGGCCGCAGCGGGTGAGCACCAGGTAGATCGCCATGATCCGCAGGATGTTCTCGCCGCCGCCGCCGAGGTGCTCGTTGCGCTCCTGGAAGGAGACGACCATCACCATGACGAGGGCGGTCGACGTCCGCGTGCGCCAGCCGACGAGCATGGCGACGGCGGCGGCGATGGCCAGGACGTAGACGAACTCGAACCAGATGTTCGAGTCCGACCAGATCAGGACGCCGAGCCCCTGGGAGTTCTCGGCCGCCCGCTCCGCGAGGTCGAAGCCCCACGGGCCGTCGGGGCCCCAGATCTGGTGGCGGTAGGGGATCTCCCGCAGCAGGAAGAGGAGAAAGGTGAAGGCGACGGCGATCCGGACGACGGCCGTCTGGTAGGCGCCGAAGGACCGGCCGGCCGCCAGTTCCAGCCACGGACGGAACAGATGGGTCTCGGGGTCGGCGGTGCCGGCTCTCACGATGCCTCCTCGTCGGACAGCTCGTCTCTCACCTCGGCGGGGAGGTCCTGCGGACTGACGGGCCACCAGTCCAGCTCGCGCTCCCTCGGGAGCGTGCTGACCTCTTCACCGGTCCACGCCGGTGACGGGATCGCCCGGGTGACACCCCGCACCTGGACGCGTTCGACGGTGCGGAGGTCCACCTGCTCGCCCAGCCGGTCCAGCGCGAGGCGGCGCAGGTAGCTGTCCAGGAGCAGCCCCGTCTCGGACATGGCGTGGCCCTCGTCGTCGTGCGTGCCGGTGAAGGCCGCCCACGCCCGGCGGAGCTGGTGCTGGGGGGCGTTGCTGGGCAGTAGGTTGTGCTCGACGTGATCCATGTCCTGCTGGGTCATGTCGAGCCAGGGGGTCGTGTCCAGGGTGCCGTCAGGACGGCGGAACTCGGCGCGTGCCTCGACGTGCGTATTACTGGTCGGAGGATTGGGCGCGAACAAATTCCAGTATTGAGTGAATTCCGGAGAGACGTAATCACTGATCGTTTCGCCGTGCTCCTCCTTCACCACGTTCGAGGGCGCGACGAAAAAGAAGACCGCGCCCATATGCCAGACTGTGGCCAGCGCGATAACCAGCGCGGTGACGGCGACGGCAGCGCGGCCGGGCAGCGAGAGCGCGCTGAACCCGGGGGGCGCGGGGCGCGTGGAGGCGTTAGGCGCTGTGGCCTCGGGCGGTTCCATGCTATGCGGCTCTCCCATGTCCGTACGGAGTCCGGGCACCATACGCCCGCCCTACCTGCGCCAACGTCCCTGCTGCGGGACCCTTGGCCGATCGTGACAAACATGTGAGGTAGATTACTCATTCACATGACAAAAAAAATCGGGTGTCGAAAGCTCCTTGACCCCGTTCGATACCGCCGAGTAGTTTTCCGGTTTTGAAATCCCCCCGCATGCACTTGGAGTGCCATGTCGCCCGATTCACACACTCGCCATATCGTCATCGGCGTCAGTCCGTTCGGGAAACCCGATGCGCGGCTTACGGCCTCGGTGTGCCGGGCCGGCGGGCTGGGAATTCTTGATCTAGGAGCCGGTGACCGCACCACGCTGGAGGCGCTCGCGCGCGTCCGCGAATGGGTGCGCGGGCCTTACGGTGTCCGGGTGTCCGCGGGGTGCGCCCTCGGCCCCGAGGAGTTCGCCGACGTGCCGGAGCTGACGGTCCTGCTGAGCGCCGGCGCGCCCTGGCGGCCGCGTGACCTGCCCGCGGGCTGGAAGGTGCTGGCCGAGGTGACGAGCGCCGAGGAGGCGGGCCGGGCCGTTTCGGCCGGGGCGCACGGGCTCATCGCGCGCGGGAGTGAGAGCGGGGGCCGGATCGGCTCCCTGAACACGTTTGTGCTGCTGCAACGGCTTCTGGCCGACCCCGGACTGGGCGTGCCGATCTGGGCCGCCGGGGGGATCGGGCCGCGCACGGCCGCGGCGGCGGTCGCGGGCGGCGCGACGGGCGTCGTACTGGACACGCAGCTCGCGCTGCTGGAGGAGTCCGCGCTGCCGGAGGAGACGGCGGCGGCGATCCGCCGGATGGACGGCACCGAGACCGTCGTCGTGGACGGGATCCGGGTGCTGCGCCGGCGCGACGTCCAGGAGGGCCAGGCCGAGCCGCTGCCCGTCGGCCAGGACGCCTGGCAGGCCCGCCGCTTCGCGGAGACCTGGGGCAACGTGGCGCGGGCGGTCCGCGCGGTGCGGACCGCCGTCGAGGAGACGTTCGCCGACGACACGGCCGCGGCGGCGCTCCGTCCCGGCTCCCCGATGAGCCGCGCGCTGCGCACCGAGCTGCCGGTGGTGCAGGGGCCGATGACGCGGGTCAGCGACCAGCCCCGGTTCGCCGCCGAGGTCGCACGCGAGGGCGGCCTGCCCATGCTGGCGCTGGCGCTGGCCACCGGGGAGCAGACCCGGGAGCTGCTGGCCCGGACGCAGGAGGCGCTGGGCGAGCGGTCCTGGGGCGTGGGCCTGCTCGGCTTCGCGGACGAGGCGCTGCGGACCGCGCAGATCGCGGAGGTCCTGGAGCGGCGCCCGACGCACGCGATCATCGCCGGCGGGCGCCCGGCCCAGGCCGCCGCGCTGGAGCAGGCGGGGATCAGAGCGTTCCTGCACGTGCCGACGCCGGGACTGCTGAAGCAGTTCCTGGAGGCGGGCGTGCGGCGGTTCGTCTTCGAGGGGTCCGAGTGCGGCGGTCATGTCGGGCCCCTCAGCAGCTTCGCGCTGTGGGAGGCGCAGCTCGCCGTCATCGAGCGGTTCCTGGCGGCGGCGGACGGCGACGGCACGGCCGCCGAGCTGGAGCTGCTGTTCGCGGGCGGCATCCACGACGAGCGGTCCTCCGCGATGATCGCGGCGCTGGCCGCGCCGCTGACGGCGCGCGGCGCGGCGGTCGGGGTCCTCATGGGCACCGCGTACCTGTTCACCGAGCAGGCCGTGAGCTGCGGCGCGATCGGTGAGGTCTTCCAGCGACAAGTGATAACGGCCGACTCCACGGATCTGCTGGAGACGGCCCCCGGGCACGCCACGCGGTGCGTGAGCAGCCCCTTCACCGAGGAGTTCACCGCCGCGCGGGAGCGGATGCGTGCCGAGGGCGTGCCGGACCGCGAGGCGTGGCAGGAACTGGAGAAGCTCAACCTGGGCCGGCTGCGCATCGCGAGCAAGGGCATCGAGCGGGTCGGTGACGAGCTGCGCGAGACCGGCGAGGACCGGCAGCTCACTGCGGGCATGTTCATGGCGGGCGAGGTGGCGGTGCTGCGGTCGCGGCTGACCACCATCGGGGAGCTGCACCGCTCGGTCGGCCCGGCCGCGGCGGACTTCCTGACCGGCAGCGCCGCGCTGGTGCGCGAGCGGCTGGGCCTGGCCGGGGCCGAGGCGCCCGAGCCGGCGCCGGAGCCGCTGGACATCGCCGTCGTCGGCATGGCCTGTATGTTCCCGGACGCGGCCGACATGGGCGAGTTCTGGGCGAACGTGCTCTCCGGGCACGACGCGGTGACCGAGGTGCCGGCCGAGCGCTGGGACCCGGAGGTGTACTACTCGGCGGAGCGTGCGAACGACTCCACGCCGTCGAAGTGGGGCGGCTTCCTGCCGCGCATCCCGTTCGACCCGCTGGCGTACGGGATCCCGCCCGCGACGCTGCGCAGCATCGAGCCGGTGCAGCTGCTGGCGCTGGAGGCCGCGCGCCGCACGCTGACCGACGCCGGGTACGACGACCGGCCGTTCGACCGGTCCCGCACGTCGGTGATCTTCGGCGCCGAGGCGGGCAGCGACCTGTCCCAGGCGGCGACGCTGCGCGCGGTCCTGCCGGCCTACGTGGACGCGATGCCGCCGGCCCTGGCCGAGCAGCTCCCCACGCTGACCGAGGACTCCTTCCCGGGCATGCTGTCCAACGTGATCGCGGGCCGCATCGCCAACCGTCTCGACCTGGGCGGCGCCAACTACACGGTGGACGCCGCCTGCGCCTCCTCGCTGGCGGCGCTGGACGCGGCCTGCAAGGAGCTGACCGCCGGGTCGAGCGACCTGGTGCTGTGCGGCGGCGCCGACCTGCACAACAGCGTCAACGACTATCTGCTGTTCGCGTCGGTCGGCGCGCTGTCCCCGACCGGCCGGTCCCGGACGTTCGACGCGGACGCCGACGGCATCGCGCTGGGCGAGGGCATCGCCTGCGTGGCGCTGAAGCGGCTGGCCGACGCCGAGCGGGACGGGGACCGGATCTACGCCGTGATCAAGGGCGTCGGCGCCTCCAGCGACGGCCGCGCGCGCGGTCTGACCGCGCCGCGGCCCGAGGGCCAGCGCGCCGCCCTGGAGCGTGCCTACCGCAACGCGGGCGTCTCCCCCGCCGACGTCGGCCTGGTCGAGGCGCACGGCACCGGCACCGTGGTCGGTGACCGCACCGAGCTGGGCATCCTCACCGAGGTGTTCACCGAGTCCGGCGCCGCTCCCGGGAGCTGTGTGCTGGGGTCGGTGAAGTCGCAGATCGGGCACACCAAGTGCGCGGCCGGGCTGGCCGGGCTGATCAAGGCCGCGCTGGCCCTGCACACCGGCGCGCTCCCGCCCACCGGCAACCTGACCCGCCCCAACCCCGCGTGGAAGCCGGACGAGAGCCCGTTCGTCTTCCACACCTCCCCCCGCCCCTGGGCCGTGCCCGCCGGTGAGCGGATCGCGGGCGTCAGCGCGTTCGGCTTCGGCGGGACCAACTTCCACGTGGTGCTCGGCGGCTACGACGCGCCGCCGCCCCCGCACGGCCGGGACGTGTGGCCGGCGGAGCTGTTCACCTTCCGGGGCGTGGACCACGCCGCCGCCGTGCGGGAGGCCGAGCGGCTGCTGGCGTCCCTGGACGGCGGCGCCGCCCGGCAGCCGCTGCGGGAGCTGGCCCGGGCCGCCGCCCGCCGTTCCGACACCGCGCAGGGCCAGGTCCGCATCGCGGTCGTCGCCGCCGACGCCGGCGAGCTGGCGACGGCGCTGCGCACGGCGCTGGCCGGTGGCCACGACCCGGCCGCCGGGGTGTACCTCGCGGACCCGGCCGCCGCCGGGCCGGGCGGCCATGTGGCGTTCCTCTTCCCCGGGCAGGGCAGCCAGCGGCCCGGCATGTTCGCGGAGCTGTTCCTCGCCTTCCCCGACCTCCAGCGCCACCTCCGGCACGGCGACGGCGCCGCGTACGCGGACACGCTGTTCCCGCCGGCCGCGTTCGAGCCGGGCGCGGCGGACCGCCAGCGCGCCGCGGTCACCGACACGCGGGTCGCGCAGCCGGTGCTCGGCATGGCCGGGCTGGCCGCGTTCGACCTGCTGACCCGCGCGGGCGTCCGGCCCGACATGGCGGCCGGGCACTCCTACGGAGAGCTGGTCGCGCTGTGCGCCGCGGGCGTCTTCTCGCCGGAGACGCTGATCGGCCTGAGCGCCGAGCGGGCCGCGTCGATCCTCGCCTCGGCGGGGGACGACCCGGGCACCATGGCCGCCGTCGCGGCGCCGGCCGAGGACGTCGAGCGCGTCCTGCGCGAGGCCGGTCTCGCGGACCGGGTGGTGACCGCCAACCGCAACGCGCCGAAGCAGACCGTGATCTCCGGCGGGACCGACGCCGTGGGCGTGGCCGTCGAGCGGCTGCGCGAGGCGGGGCTGCGGCCCCAGCGGCTCCCGGTGGCGTGCGCGTTCCACAGCCCGCTGGTCGCCGCGGCCGGCCCCCGTTTCGCGGAGGCGCTGGCCGGGCGGCAGGTCCGGGTCCCCGAGTTCCCGGTGTGGGCCAACCGCACCGCGATCGTCTACCCGGCCGAGCCGGACGGCATCCGGGCGGAGCTGGCCGCCCAGCTCGGCGCGCCGGTGCGGTTCGTGGAGCAGGTCGAGGCCATGTACGCGGCCGGGGCGAGGGTGTTCGTCGAGGCCGGACCGGGCTCGGTGCTGACCGGCCTGGTGCGCAAGATCCTCGGCGACCGGCCGCACCTGACGGTGGCGGTGGAGCCGCGGCCCGACGCCGGGCTGCGCGGGCTGCTGGACGCCCTCGCCCGGCTGGCCGTGGCGGGCCTGCCGGTCCGCACGGGCTGGCTGTTCCAGGGCCGGGGCGACGCGGAGGCGGCCGAGCGGGCCGCGGCGGCGAAGCCGGCCGGCTGGACCGTGGACGGCCACCTGGTCCGCACCGTGGACGGCGAGGCGCTGCCCGGCGGGCTGCGCCCGGCGCGGCGGGTCCCCGTCGCGGCGGCGCCCGCGGCGCAGCCGAACCGGGACGCGCTGATCACCGAGTTCCTCACCACCAGCCGGGAGATGATCGCGGCCCAGCGGGACGTGCTGCTGTCGTACTTCGGCGGCGTCGTGCCCGCCCCGGCCGCGCCGCTGACGATCCAGGCCGTGCCGTACGCGCAGCCGGCGCAGGCGATCGCCGCCGCACCGGCCGCGGCGCCCGCCGAGCCCGCTCCGGCGGCGGCCGAACGGGCCGCCGAGATGCCGCGCGACGTGCTCGGCACGGTCCTCGACGTCATCAGCGAGCGCACCGGCTACCCGGTGGACATGCTGGAGCCGGGCCTGGACCTGGAGGCGGACCTCAGCATCGACTCCATCAAGCGCACCGAGATCGCCGGCGAACTCGCCGCGCGGCTGGGCGGCCCGGCGTCGTTCTCGCTGAGCGACACCGAGGTGGAGGAGCTGTCCGCGGCCCGGACCGCCGCCGCCATCGCGGACTGGATCTCGGCGCGCGGATCCGCACAGACGCCCTCGCCGGAGGCCGGAGGCCCGATCCCGGCAGTCGGTGGGGGACACCACGGTGGCGCGGCGGCGGACGCCGCGCTCGCGGGCGAGGCGCCCAAGCGGTTCGTGCAGCGCCGGGTGGCGCTGCCGGCCGGGGCGTCCGCCGCCCCCGACCTGGCCGGGCGCCGGTTCGCGGTGCTGGGCCGGGGCGAGGCCGCCGACGCGCTGACGGCGGCGCTGGCCGGGCGCGGCGCGACGGCCGTGACGCTCGACGCGGGGCACCTGCTGGGCGAGGCGGACGGCCGTTTCGACGGCGTGTTCCTGCTCGCGCCGCTGACCGAGCCGGGCGGCGCGATCCCGCCGGCGGTCTTCCCCGCCGTCAAGGCGGCGCTGCGGGACGGCCCGCGCTGGCTGGTGTGCGCGCGGCCGGCCGCCGAGGGCGCGGCCGGGTTCGACGGCCTGTTCCGCTCGGTGGCCCGGGAGTACCCGGAGACCGTCGCCCGCGCGGTGGCGCTGGACGCGACCGCGCCCGCCGCGGCCGTCGCCGAGGCGCTGCTGGACGAGCTGGCGGCGCCGGACCGCGCCCCCGCCGTGCTGCGCACCGCGTCGGAGCGGCAGGGCTTCGAGCTGCTGGCGGGCGAGCTGGACCGGGACGCCGACGCGGTGCCCGACGCCGCCGCGCTCGGCCTGACCCGCGACTCCGTCGTGGTGCTGGCGGGCGGCGCGCGGGGCATCACCGCGCACATCGCCGTCGAGCTGGCGCGGGCCGGCGGCTGCCGGCTGGAGCTGCTGGGCCGCACCCCCCAGGCGACGGCCCCCGAGGCCGCCGACACCGCGCGGGCGGCCGACCGGACCGCGCTGCGCGGGGCGCTGGCGCGGCGCGGCGGGCTGGCCCCGGCCGAGATCGAGCGGGAGGCCGGGCTGATCCTGGCCCAGCGGGAGATCGAAGCCACCCTCGCCGAGCTGACCGCCCTGGGCAGCCAGGCCCGCTACCACTCGGTCGACCTGCGGGACGCCGAGGCCGTCGCCCAGGTGATCAAGGAGATCCGCACCCGCAACGGCCGCCTGGACGGCGTGGTCTGCGCCGCCGGGGTGATCGAGGACCGGCTGATCGCGCAGAAGACCGCCGAGTCGTTCGGCCGCGTCTTCGCCACCAAGGTGGACGGCGCGCGGGCCCTGCTCGACGCGGTGGGCGAGCTGTCCCCCGCGCCCGGGTTCGCCGTGCTGTTCGGCAGCATCGCCGCCGTCCTGGGCAACCGGGGCCAGTCCGACTACGCGGCGGCCAACGAGGCGCTGGAGGGCCTGGCCGCCGCCTGGTCCGCGCGGACCGGGCAGCGCGCCCTGACCGTGCACTGGGGCCCGTGGGCGCCGTCCGCGACGCACCCCGGCATGGTCAGCCCCGAGCTGGGCCGTGACTACGCCCGGCGCGGCGTGGGACTGATCGCGCCCGACGCCGGGGCGCGGGCCCTGCTGCGCGAGCTGGCCTGGGGTGACCCGGCGGCGCCCGCGGTCGTCTACACGGCGGCCGAGGGGTGGGACAAGTGACGGCCGGGGGCGGGGGCCGCGACACCGCCGTCGCGATCGTCGGCATGGCGGCGCTGCTGCCCGGCGCCCCCGACCTGGAGACGTACTGGCGCAACCTGGTCTCCGGCACCGACGCGATCACCGAGGTGCCGGTCGGGCGCTGGGACCCGTCGTACTACCCGGACCCGGTGTACTGCCGCCGGGGCGGGTTCGTGGACGACCTGGCCGAGGTGGAGGTGACCCGGTTCGGGATCATGCCCACCTCGGTGGCCGGGACCGACCCCGACCAGCTCATCGCGCTGGCGGTCGCGGCGGACGCGATCGCGGACGCGGGCGGCGAGGACCGGCTGCCCGACCGGGACCGGGTGGGCGTGGTGCTGGGGCGCGGCGGCTACCTCAACGCCGGGCAGGTCCGGCTGGACCAGCGGCTGCGCACGGCGTACCAGCTCACCCGCACGCTCGGGGAGCTGCTGCCGGAGCTGGGCGCGGACCAACTGGCCCGGGTGCGGGAGGCGTTCGCCGCCCGGCTCGGCCCGGAGCGGCCGGAGGACGCGATCGGCATGGTGCCGAACCTGGCCGCCTCCCGGCTGGCCAACCGGCTCGACCTGCGCGGCCCCGCGTACACGATCGACGCGGCCTGCGCCTCGTCGCTGATCGCGGTGGACCAGGCGGTCGCCAAGCTGACGTCGGGATCCTGCGACGTGATGCTGGCGGGCGGCGTCCACCACTGTCACGACATCACGCTGTGGAGCGTGTTCTCGCAGATGAAGGCGCTGTCGCCGAGTCAGCGGATCCGCCCGTTCCACGCCGGGGCCGACGGCATCCTCATCGGCGAGGGCACCGGCATCGTGGTGCTGAAGCGGCTGGCGGACGCCCAGCGGGACGGCGACCGCGTGTACGCCGTCATCCGCGGCACGGGCGTGGCCGGGGACGGCCGCGCCGGGGGGCTGGTCAGCCCCGACCCCGGCGGCCAGACCCGGGCGGTGCGGCAGGCGTGGGCGGCGGCCGGTCTCGACCCGCGCGAGCCGGGCGTGATCGGGCTGCTGGAGGCGCACGGCACCGCCACGCCCGCCGGGGACGCGGCCGAGCTGGCCACGGTGGCCGAGGTGTTCGGCCCGGCCGGGGCACCGGGCGACGGCGAGGGCCCGGTGATCGGGTCGGTGAAGTCGATGATCGGCCACACCATGCCCGCGGCGGGCGCGGCCGGACTGATCAAGGCGGCGCTGGCCGTGCACCGGGCGACGCTGCTGCCGACGCTGCACTGCGACGACCCGCACCCGGCGCTGGCGAAGACCCGGTTCCGCCCGGTGGCCACGGCCCAGCCGTGGGAGGCCGACATGCGCCGGGCCGCCGTCAACGCGTTCGGCTTCGGCGGGATCAACGCCCACGTCGTCCTCGAACAGGCCGCGCCCGACCCGTCCCCGCGCCGCTCGCGCGGCCGGGCGGCGCCGGGCGCGGTGCGCGAGCCCGAGCGGGTGCTGCGGCTGGCCGCGGACAGCCCACGCGCGCTGGCGGAGCTGCTGGACGCCGACGACGCGGACCTGCGGGCCCGGGCGGGCGAGGCGCCCGCGCCGGACGCCCCGGTGGGCAGCCGGCTCGGCATCGTGGAGCCCACCGCGAAGCGGCTGGCACTGGCCCGGCGGCTGGTCGCCAAGGGCCGGGCGTGGCGGGGCCGCGACGATGTCTGGTTCAGCGCCGATCCGCTGCTGGCCGGTCCGGACGCCGGGCGGCTGGCGTTCGTCTTCCCCGGTCTGGAGGCCGAGTTCGAGCCGCGCGGCCTGGACGAGGTGGCCGAGCGGTTCGGCCTGCCCGTGCCCGGCCGCACCGAGGCCGACGCCGCCGACACCGCCCGGCAGGGCCTGGGCGTGATCAGCGTCGGCCGGCTGCTGGACGCGGCGCTGCGCCGGATGGGCGTGCTGCCGGACGCGGTGGCCGGTCACAGCGTCGGCGAGTGGACCGCGATGGTCGCGGGCGGGCTGCACTCCAGCGAGCAGTCGGACGCGCTGCTGGCGTCGTTCGACCCGGACTCCCTCAGCGTGCCGGGCGTGGTCTTCGCCGCGCTCGGCGTCTCGGCCGAGAAGGTCGAGGAGGCGCTGGTGGGCCGCTCCGACATCGTGCTCTCCCACGACAACTCCCCCCGCCAGTCGATGGTCTGCGGCTCCCGCGAGGCCGTCGAGGAGCTGGTGCGGTGGTTCCGCGAGCGGCGGGTGCTGGGCCGGGTGCTGCCGTTCATGTCCGGGTTCCACACCCCGATGCTCGCCCCGTACCTCGGGCCGATAGCGGAGGGCGCCGACCGGTTCGAGCTGCACACCCCCACCGTGCCGGTCTGGTCCGCCACCATCGCGGCGCCGTTCCCGGACGAGCCGGAGGAGGTGCGGAAGCTGTTCCTGCGCCACCTGCTGGAGCCGGTCCGCTTCCGGCCCACCATCCAGGCCATGTACGCGGCGGGGTTCCGCGCGTTCATCCAGGTCGGAACGGGCCAGGTCGGCTCGCTGATCGACGACACGCTGGACGCGCAGGACCACCTGACCGTGACCGCCAACTCCCCGCACCGGGGCGGCCTGGCCCAGTTGCGGCGCGTGGCCACCGCGCTGTGGACGGAGGGCGCGGCCGTCGACGACGCCGTGCTGGGGCCGCCGAAGGCGAAGCGGGCGGCCCCGGCGCGGCCCGCCACGCGCCTGGCGCTGGGCGCGCCGCTGATCTCGCTGGAGCCCGGTGAGCGGGACGCGCTGGGGTCCGCCCTGCGGGGCGCGGTGCGGGGGCCGTCGGCCGCCGCGGCCCCGGAACTGTCCGCGCTGAACGGGCTGGCCTCGCGGTTCCCCGTCGCGGCCGAGCTGGGCGCGCTGCTCGCGGAGACCGCGACGGCGGCGGCCACGGTGATCGCGGCCGGCGACCCGGCGGCGGCCACCGCTCCCCCGGCGCCGCCCGCGCCGGTCCCCGCGCCCGCCCCGGCCACCGCCGCGGCGCACGTGATGCCGCTGGTGGTGTCCACCCGGACCATGCCGTACCTGCTGGACCACTGCTTCTTCCCGCAGCGGCCCGGGTGGCCCGACGACTCCGACCGGCGTCCGGTCGTGCCGGCGACCACGATCATGCGGCACCTGATGGACGCGGCCGAGCAGACCGCCCCCGGTGCGCGGGCCGTCGCGCTGTGGGACGTGCGCTGCGAGCAGTGGGCCGACGCGATCCCGGAGGTCACGGTCGACGTGACGGCGACGCCCCGGCCGGACGGCCGGCTGGCGGTGACGTTCGGCCCGTACGCGCGGGCGCAGGTGGAGATGGCGCCCGGCTACGCGGCGCCGCCCGAGCCGTGGCCGGCCGACCCGGCGGGCGAGTGGCCCGGCGAGCACACGCCGGAGGAGATCTACGGCGACCGCTGGCTGTTCCACGGCCCGGCGTTCCAGGGCCTGACGTACCCGATCGCCCTCGGCGAGAAGCACGTGCGGGGCGTCATCGCCGCGCCCCCCGCGCCGGGCGCGCTGCTGGACAACGTGGGGCAGATGGTCGGGTACTGGCTGCTGGTCACCCAGCCCGGCCGGAACATCCTGTTCCCGGTGCAGGTCGGCGAGACCCGTTTCTTCGGGCCCGAGCCGCCGCCCGGCACGGCGGTCGAGTGCCACATCCGGGTCACATCGGTCACCGAGACCGGTCTGGACCTGGACGCGCAGCTCACCGTCGACGGCCGGGTGTGGGCGGAGATCCGGGACTGGAAGGACCGCCGGTTCGCCGGGCCCGACCCGCGCCGCGCGGGCGGCTACCCCGAGCACCGGGGGCTGTCCGTGGAGGGGGAGGGCGGCTGGTTCCTGATGCGGGAGCAGGCGCCCGACCTGGCCTCGCGCGATCTGCTGATGCGGACCCAGTTGGGCCGCGAGGAGCGCGAGGAGTACGCGCGGCGCCCGCCGCGTGGCCGCCGCCAGTGGCTGCTGGGCCGCATCGCCGCCAAGGACGCGGTGCGGGAGTGGCTGTGGCGGCGCGGTGAGGACGCCATTTTCCCGGCCGAGATCCGGATCGCCAACGACGCGGCGGGCCGCCCGTACGCCGAGGGCACGCACGGCCGGGTGCTGCCTCCGCTGGACCTGTCGCTGGCGCACCGGGGCGACGTGGCGGTCGCCCTCGTCCGGCCCGCCTCCGGCACCGGCACCGGCGTGGGCATCGACGTGGAGGAGATCACCGCCGACGTCGAACGGGCCGTGGCGGTGGCGCTGGGCGACGAGGAGCGGGCGCTGCTCGACTCCGTCGTGGCCGCCGACGGGCAGCGGTCGGCGGCGGAGTGGTGCACGCGGTTCTGGGCGGCCAAGGAGGCCGCCGCCAAGGCCGAGGGCACCGGATTCCGGGGCCGGCCGCGGGACTTCGCCGTGGTGGCGGCCGACGCGGAGGAGATGACCGTCGCGGTCGGTCCGCGCCGGCACCGGGTGCGCTGCGCCCACGTCGTCGATCCGGCTGCGGCCGGCCCGGCGGGCACCGACCAGACCAGTCCGGACCCCATGACCACGGGCCCGGCGAGCGGCACGGCGGCGAGGACCTACATTGTCGCCTGGACCGCGCCGAACAACGAGGAGACCGACCAGTGAGCGTTGCACAGCCCGCCGAAGCCGCCCAGGACACCGTTCTGGCGACCGTGGCCGACATGATCAGGGACATTCTGGGCGGGGAGGACCTGGCCGAGCTGGAGATCGGCATGGACACCCGGTTCGGTGACGACCTGGAGCTGGAGAGCATCGACATGGTCGCGCTGTCCGAGAGCCTGGAGGAGCGCTACGGCGACCGCGTCAACTTCGCCGCGTTCGTCGCCGAGATGGAGCTGGACGAGATCATCTCGCTGACCGTGGGCCGGCTCGTGGACTACGTGGTGGCCAGCCTCCGCGCCGGAGAGGAGAGCTGAGCCGTGGCCCGGATGGAGGTGAACGGGGTCGGGCTCAACGTGCTGCGCCTGACCCCCAAGGGCGGGACCGACACCGGTGACCGCCCGCCCGTCGTGGTGTGTGTGCACGGGGTGTTCATCGACAGCCTCGCCAGCTTCTACTTCACGCTGGGCCCCACGCTGGCGGCGGGCGGCTGCGAGGCCGTCATGTTCGACCTGCGCGGGCACGGCCGCAGCGAGCGGCCGGAGAGCGGGTACACGATCGAGGACTTCGCCGGGGACCTCGACGCGCTGCTCGACCGCCTCGGCATCGACCGGCCGGTGCACCTCGTGGGGAACTCCTTCGGCGGCACCGTCGCCCTGGACTACGCCGCGCACCACCCGGAGCGGGTCGCCTCCGTCCTGGTGATCGAGTCCGGGCCCGCCACCGAGGACTGGGCCGAGTCGATGCGCGGCGCCCTGGTGCAGACCACGGAGAACCTGCCGGAGGACCAGGCACTGGCCTGGTGGGTGCACATGTACGGCACCTACGCCTCCAACCGCAGCGGCAAGCAGCACGAGGCGCACATCGCCCGGCTGGGCTCGGCCGCGGCGCGGCTGATGCGGACCACCACCATCGTGGCCGACGTCCCCGCGAGCCGGCTGCTGACCGAGGAGCAGTTGCGGTCGCTGGCCGCCCCGGTGCTGCTGGTCAACGGCAGCGACGGGCTGGTCAAGGGGAAGGCGGACTGGCTGATGTCGGTGCTGCCCCGGGTCCGGGTCGCGGAGGTGCCGGGGCAGAAGCACTCGGTGCTGGTCGAGGCCCCGGAGGCGGTCGGCAAGCTGGTGCTGGAGTGGGTGCGGGAGAACGAGACGAACGCCGCCGCGGCCGTGCCCCCGGCCGGCGGAAACGGCGGCAGTGGCGGAACCGGCGGGAGCGCCGCGGAATGAGCCGTTTCCTCTTCGTCGTCCCGCCCCTGGTCGGGCACGTCAACCCGGCGGCGGCCGTCGCCGGTGAGCTGACGACCCGCGGGCACGAGGTGGCGTGGGCCGGGCACCCGGGGCTGCTGGGCCGGCTGCTCACCCGGCAGGACCCGGTGTTCCCCGTGGACACCCCGGAGGAGAAACCGCGCCCGGCCGGGCTGCGCGGGTTCGCGGCGCTGAAGCACCTGTGGGAGGAAGGCTTCGTGCCGCTGGCCGAGGCGATGGAGCCCGGCGTCGAGCGGGCGATCCGCACCTTCCACCCGGACCTGGCGGTCGTGGACCAGCAGACGGTCGCGGGCGCGCTGGTGGCGGAGCGGTCCGGGCTGCCGTTCGTCACCTCGATGACCACCTCCGCCGAGCTGCTGGGCGCGGCCGGCACGCCCAAGGTGGACGAGTGGATCCGGGAGCGGCTGGGCGACCTGCGGCAGCGGATCGGGGACGCGCGGGCGTCGTACGACCCGCGGTTCTCGCCCCTGCTGACCCTCGCCTACACCACCGTGGACCTGGTGGGCCCCTACCCCGACCCGGGCGGCCCGGTGGCGTTCGTCGGCCCGGCGCTGGCCGAGCGGCCCGCCGACCCCGGCTTCCCCTGGGACTGGCTGGACGCCGGCCCGGACCGGCGGCTGGTGCTGCTGACGATGGGCACGGTCAACTCGGAGGCCGGCGCCCGTTTCCTCAGCGAGTGCGTGGCGGCGGTGCGGGAGCGGGCCGGGCGGCTGCGGGCCGTGGTCGCGGACCCCGGCGGCGCGCTGGGCGAGGAGCCGTTCCGGGACGACGACGTGCTGATCGCGCGCTCCGTCCCGCAGTTGGCGCTGCTGGAACGGACCGCGGCCGTGGTCTGCCACGCCGGGCACAACACGGTGGCCGAGGCGCTGTGGAACGGCGTCCCGCTGGTGGTGGCCCCCATCCGGGACGACCAGCCGGCCGTCGCCATGCAGGTCACCGAGGCGGGTGCCGGAGCGCGGGTCCGCTTCGCGCGCGCGGACCGGACGTCGATCGGCGCGGCGCTGGACACCGTGCTCGACGACCCGGTGTACGCGGCGGCGGCCCGCAGAATCGGGGACTCGTTCCGTGCCGCGGGCGGCGCGCCCGCCGCCGCCGCGCACCTGGAGAAGCTCGCGGCCGACGCCTGACAGCACGCCGCACCCCATCGGAAGAGGCAGGCACATGGACACACGCACGGCCGAGATCGCGGAGCTGCGCTCCGACTACCAGGCCGAACTGGCCCTCGGCCTCGATCGGTTCTTCCACCCCAGGCGCACCACCTGTCCGTGGTGCGAGTCCGCGGCGCTGACCCGGCGGATGCGGACCCGCGACTGGGTGCAGGGCAAGCCCGGGGTGTTCACGCTCGACCGGTGCCGGGACTGCGGGCACGTCTTCCAGAACCCCCGGCTCAACACGGACGGACTCAATTTCTACTACCGCGATTTCTACGACGGGCTCGGCCGCGAAACCACCGAGACCGTGCTTCAGGGGCGGGGCAGCCCGCGCCGCTACCAGGCGAGCGTCGACTCCCTGACCCCGCACATCGCGCCGCGCACCTGGCTGGACGTGGGCACCTCGTACGGCTTTTTCTGCGCGGCGGCGAAGAAAGTCCTGCCGGAAACGGAATTCGACGGGCTGGACATGGGCGAGGCCGTGGAGGAGGCCGCCAAGGCGGGCCGGATTTCCCGCGCCTACCGGGGTCTGCTCACCGAGCTGGCCGGTGACCTGGCCGGCCGCTACGACACGGTCAGCATGTTCCACTACCTGGAGCACACCCTGGACCCGCGCGCCGAACTCCAGGCCGCCCGGACCGCGTTGCGCCCGGGCGGGCACCTGCTGATCGAGGTCCCCGACCCGCAGTCGCTGTCCGCGCGGCTGCTGGGCAAGTGGTGGGTGCCGTGGTTCCAGCCGCAGCACCTGCAGCTCATGCCGGTGGCCAACCTGCGGGAGGAGCTGAACCGCGGCGGGTTCTCCGTGGTCGCCGAGGAGCGCGGCACCGCGCACGTTCCGGTGGACCTCATCGGCGCCGGCTGGTTCGTCCTCAACCGCATCCTCCCCTCGGACGACGCGCCGTGGCGGGAGGAGCCGCCGCCGCGGGTGGCGCGGGCGACGCGCAGCGCCGGGCTGCTGGCCGCGCTGCCGGTCCTGCTCGGTCTGCACGCCGTGGAACTGCTCGCGGCGCCGGTGGCCCGCCGCTCCCGGCTCGCCAACGCCTACCGGCTGGTCGCGCGCCGCAACAATTGACGCCGAGCCCCGGTCCGCGGATTCATCCGCCCCGGCGCAAGCGACCGCCCGCATTGGCGCCGGGCTGACAAGAAACATCAACGGGGGAAGTTGACCGTGGATTTCCGGTGTGTTACCTGGCACGCTCGAAATCTCAACTCGAAAGGCCGGACGAAAGGTTGCTTCAGTGCTTGCTATGTTGTCCCGCCGCCGGCCGGGAAAACGAATCCTGGCTCCGGCGGCGGCCGTCATGCTGCTGTGTGCCGCCGCGGGCCCGGTGGCGGCGGGGGCACCGGCCGCGGCTCCGGCCGAGGAGCTTCCCCCCGTCGCCGAGGACGAGTTCTACGTGCCGCCGAGCCCCCTGCCCGAGGGTGAGCCCGGTGACATCATCCGCTCGCGCCCGGCGCTCCCCGGCGGCCCGACCCCGCAGGGGCTGGCCGACGCCTGGCAGGTGATGTACCTGTCGACCGACGCGCTCGGCGAACCGGTCGCGGTCACCGGCATGGTGATGGTGCCCAAGGGCGCCGACCCGGCCGACACCCCGATCGTCGCCCTGGCCCCCGGCACCCACGGCCCCGCCGCCCGCTGCGCGCCCTCCGCGATGATCAACGACGGCGCGTTCTACGAGCAGTCGGCCGTCAACGACATGCTCCGCGCCGGCTACGCGGTCACCGTCACCGACTACGAGGGCTACCACGCCGACCCGAGCAGCACCTACATGGTCGGCCAGTCGATGGGCCCGGCCGTCATCAACTCCGTCCGGGCGGCGCAGAATTTGCCCGAGACCGACCTGGCCGAGGACGCCCCGGTCTTCTTCCGCGGCTACTCGCAGGGCGGCGCCGCCGCCATGTGGGCCGGCCAGCTCCAGCCCGAGTACGCGCCCGAGCTGAACCTGACGGGCGTCGTCGGCGGCGGTGTGCCGGCCGACCTGGTGCAGGTGGCGCTGCCGCTGGAGGGCCAGCGGGGCATGGGCGTGCTGCTGTACGCGCTGCTCGGCCTGGACGAGGCGTACCCGGAGCTGGACCTCGACGCCTCGCTCACCGATGCGGGCCGGGAGATGTACGCCCAGATGGAGGAGGGCTCCTGCACCGTCGAGCTGCTGAACGACTACGTCGGCAAGACGCTGCAGGACTACATGACGACCGTCCCCGTGCTGGAGGACTCGTGGCAGGGCCGCCTCGGTGAGAACCGGCTGGGCGGCTCCCCGATCGAGGTGCCGGTCTTCCAGTACCACGTGGTCGACGACGACATCGTGGACTACAGCCAGGGCCAGGCCCTGCGTGACGAGTACTGCGCGCAGAACGTCGAGCTGACGTGGAAGCAGTACGAGTCCGGTGGCCTGCACACCGACGGCATCGGCCTCGGCAACGACGACGCCTCGGCGTTCATCGCGGACCGGCTGGCCGGCGACCCCGCCACCACCACCTGCTGATCCGGCGTTTGCCGCCCGACCGGGCACCCGCACCGCCCCCGTACCCGCACGCCGGGTACGGGGGCGGTCCGTCGTTCGCGGGATCTACGGCGGTGTGTCCGCCAGCCCGCGCAGGGCGGGGCTGCGCAGCAGGCAGCGGACCGTCTTCTCCTCCTCGCCCATCGCCGTGGCCACGGCGGCGGGCGCGTAACCGAGCAGGTGGTGCAGGGCGTAGACGTCGTACTGGGCGGGGCTGAGCGCCGGGCAGGGCCGGACCGTCTCGTCGCGGGTGCGGGCGGTGAGGAGGCGCCAGGCGTGGGAGGCGGGGTTGGGGAAGCTGAGGAAGCTCCGCCAGCCCCGGAAGAGGTGGTCGAAGACGGCGCGGACGGCTTCCTCGGCCGCCGGGCCCGGCAAGTGCAGGCGGGCGTAGCCCAGGTAGTGCCCGTGATGGAGGGTGACGAACGCCTCGCAGTCGGGCGGCAGCCGGCGGTCGGTCGGGCCCTCGCGGGGCGCGGATACGGGCATGGCGGACCTACCCGAGGGTGTCGGCCGGCAGGGGTCCGCCCGGGCCGGGGACCGCTCCCAGGGGGGCGCGGGCGGCGTGCCACAGCGGGAGGAACGTCTCGGGCCGGCCGCCGAGGGCGTGCACGAAGCGGTCGACCGTGGGCCAGTCGGGGGTGCCCCGGCCGTTCAGCAGGCCGTCGATGTCGTCGGTGCTGAGCAGCCCGTGGCTGGCGGTGCGGATCAGCTCGGGCGCGGGGCGCTGGGCCGCGAGGTGCAGGCCGCGCAGCGCGGCGTGCAGGGTGTCCGGCCCGGCGGGGCGGGCCGCGAGCCCCCGGGCGGCCTTCCACAGCGGCAGGATCTCGGCCGGGTCGCCGCCGCATGTCTCGGCCAGGCACTGGGCGAGCCGCCAGGACGGGCGGCGCTTGCCGGCCAGGACGCGGGAGAGGTAGGACGCCGAGACACCGGCCCGCTCGCCCAGCTCCCGCAGGGTGCGCCCGCTGTCGCGCTGGAGCGTGGTCAGGGCGCGGGCCAGCGTGTCGGGCTCGGGGGCGCCCGGGTCCTGGCCGGTCGGGTCGGGCCGCCGCTGCCGGGGCACGAAGACGGCGCCGGCCGACCAGCCCGCGCCGGGCGGGCCGCCGGTGTCGTCCGGGCGGGTGCCGTCGGCGCGGGCGGTGGGGCTCATCCGGTGCTGCATGCGCCGCTCGATGGCGTGCGGCGACCAGTCGGTGCGGAGCTTGACCGGGGTGACGCTCATGGACTCGGCGATCTCGGCGGCCCTGACCTTACGGGTGCGGGCCTGCTGGACGGCGGCGAACCGCACGTCGCGCAGGCCGCGTTCGACCTCGGCCGCCAGGCGCAGCACGCGCAGCGGCAGCTCGCCGGTCGCGTCGTCGGTGTGGGCGGCCTTCACCAGCCGGTCGGTGAGGCGCGCCAGGTCCTCGGAGAGCTGCCGGACGTACTGGGAGTACCGCTCGGCGTCCGGGGAGGGCGTGGCGCGTGAGGCCCGGTAGGCGGCGTCGCGGCACCGCTTGTCGCAGTACTCCTTGGGCCGCCCGGAGCGGTTCTGCTCCACGGGTTTGCGGCACTTCGAGTTCTTGCAGCGAGTCATACTGCCTCTGCTCGACGGATATCGGGGAAAACGCCCGATGCGGTGATGCCGTCTCGGCGTTTCGTCGCCGGGCGGCACAGGACTGGCCCGGAATCCGGGCGAAACCCGGGGTGGGCGTTGCCGGTGGGCGCGCGGTGCGCGCCGGACACGCTCCCGGGGTGTGCGCCGGGGCGGCGGGGAGCCGCCCCGGCCGACACTCAGGCTGAGTCGGGACGAGTCCGGCGATATCGGGCGCGAGGCCGTCGGGCGACTTCCCTCACCAGAGCCACGCCGACCGCCGCGACGGCCATCGGCACGCAGACGCGGAGCACCAGCGGCCGGGCGAGCAGGGCGAGGAGCGGTGCCGGGCGGCTGTTGCCCGTCCTGGCACGGGAGTCGGTGGTTTGAAACGCCGGGAGGCGCGGGATGCTACCGTCACGCGAGGACGGTGACCCGCCTGAGAACGGGTCACGCGGATTCGACGGCGAGCGGTCGGGAGGCATAAGCCCCTCCTTGAAGTTCGTGTAGGTGATAACTGTCGGAGGAGCCCGGCATCTTGGCTGCCAAACCGGCCGGGTTCCTTCGTCTGCCGGGGACGCTACCCCGCCAACCCTGTGACACGCCAGCATTACGAGATGTAATCGGGATGATGGGGCCACTCCCGCGACGAATCCCCTCAACGCCGCGCACCGCCCAGTCAGAAGCGGTCATCTCCTGATCAACTCCGGTCAGCGGTCGACGGGCTGACCCCTGCCCACCCGGTCCTCAGCGGTCCGGGAACACGGCCCGGCGCAGCAGCCGCCGCCCCGCCCTCAGCACCGGCTCGGCCCTGGTCGGAGCGCTGTTGGCCAGCACGGCCGCCCCCGCTCCCGCCTCCGGGCTGAACCCCGCGTACGCGGTGAAACCCCCGGTCCCTCCCGTGTGCCACAGCAGCGCCCGCGACCCGACGACGCGATGGGTCCAGGCGAGGCAGACGTCGTTGTCCCCGTCCTCGTACCGGCGGTGCGGGCGCCGCACGGCCTCCAGCGCGACGGCCAGCGGCGTCCGGTCCGGGCGCACATGCGCGAGCAGATAGCGCAGCAGATCCTCGCCGGTGGTGTAGAGGGCGCCGGCCCCCGCCAGGGCGTCGAGGGTCCAGTGCCCCACCGGCCGGCCGCGCCGGTGCCCGGTGGCGGGCGGCGCGGCCGGGGTGCCGCTGCCGGGCACGCCGGTGTCGCGCATCCCCAGGGGCAGCAGGACCCGGTCGGTGAGCAGGGTGAGGTAGTCGGTGCCCGCCGCGTTGGCCAGCAGCGTGCCGAGCAGGCCCATGCCGAACGTCGAGTACCGCGCGGTCCGCCGGCCCGGGCGCAGCCGGGCGGTGGCCCGGTACAGATCCTCCGGGCGGTACGCCGCGTAGGGGTTGGACAGCCAGTGCCGCAGGCCGCGCCGGTACACGTTGCGCGGCAGGTTGGGCAGGCCACCGCTGTGGGTGGCCAGGTCCAGCAGTGTGACCGGCGGCCCGCCGCCGCGGCGCGGCGCGGCCCCGGCGGGGAGATAGGTGTCGATCGCGTCCGCGTACCGCACCTCGCCCCGGGCCGCCATCTCGGCCAGCAGCAGCGCGGTGAACGTCTTGGTGACCGAGCCGAGGGCGAACGGCGTGCCGGTGCGGACCGGTTCGGCGGCGGGGGCCCGGCTCGTCCGGCCGGCGGCGCGCGTCGCGTGCCCGGGGCCGCGGACGATCACGGCGACCGCGCCGGGGATGGCGGGGTCGTCCAGCAGTTCGTCGAGGACTGTCTTCAGCGGCGCTTCGAGGTCGCCGTCGGTCGTGCCGCCGGTCGCGCTGTCGGTCGTGCCGCCGGTCGCGGCGTCGTGCGTGCCGTCGTTCATGCGGGAATCCGGTCCGGTCCGTGCAGCGCCGGGTCGAGGGCGCGGGCGACCGTGAGGGTCCCGGCGACGACGGCGACGATGGTCGGGTGGTGGTGGTTGAGGAACGCGCGCGCCGGGTCGTCCGGCGGGCGGGTGACGCCGTTGGGCATCATGCCGTCGGCGCGCTGGGCCGCCGCGAACCGCTCCCAGACCCGGGGGTAGAAGCGGGGCCGCGTGAGGCACATGTCGACCATCAGGAACTCCCCGAGCAGGTCCCAGGTCCTGGTCTCGGCGAACACCTCCACCCACACCGGCAGCCAGCACGCCAGATACTCCTGGAGCTCCTCCGGCAGCCCGGCGGGGTCGGCCCCCCAGTCGGTGAGGTGGAAGACGGTGTGCGTGACGCCGTACGCGTTGCTCGCGTCGAGCATCCAGGGCTCCGGCATGCCGCCCAGCCACGTCCGCCGGATCTGCTCGCCCAGGTCCGGCGGATCGGGCAGGCCCAGTCTGCGGCGGGCGGCCAGCACGCCGAGCCTGCGGTTGGGCACCTGCTCGGTGAACCGGGCGGCGCGCAGCCCGTCGAGGTGGAGCGCCAGCTCCTCCAGCTTGCGGTGGCGGTACCCGGCGGTGACGAACTCCCCGTAGATCTCCACGGGATACGTGGCCGCCGGGGTGTAGCACTGGAGCTCGTACAGCAGCTCGCCCTCGCGGAACTCCCGCCAGGCGAAGTCCAGCAGCTCCTGCGCGGACCGCGCGGAGTCCGGTCCGGCCACGGCCGCGCGGCGCAGCAGGGCGACGGCGAGCGCCAGCTCGCTCAGCGCCTTCAGCGCCTCGCCCCTGACCTCGTGGTCGTCGACGCCGCGCGGCAGCGCGAAGCACGAGCGCATCCGGGACAGCCAGGCCAGGGCCCGGTCGGTGACCTGCTGGGCCAGCCGGACCGTCGCGGCGTCGATCGTCATCCGTTGCCTCCCGTCAGCAGCCGCCGGGCGACGGCCAGTTCGAAGAGCACCCGCGGCCGGCCGGACGCGAGCGCCGCGATGTGGTCCAGCACGGTGCCGAGCGACGGCACGGACTCCGGCGCGGCCCCGGCCCCGGCCCGGGGGACGGTCCCGGGGACGGTCCCGGGGGCGGTGCCGGGCCGGGGGTCGAGCGCCAGCCAGCGCGCCAGCCGCGCCGCCGTGAGGTGGTCGCGGCGCAGCATCGCCCGCACCAGGCCCCGGCCGACGTCGAGCCGGCGGTCCGCCGCCGCCCGCCGGACCGGGCCGGTCACCGGTGGCAGCGCGAGCGGGGCCAGCTTCGCCAGCGCCGCCGAGAAGGCCGGCCACTCCCCCGCCGTTCCCGCTCCCGGCCCCTCCTCCGGCTCGGAACCGACGCGCGCCTCCCCCAGCCCCTCCCAGCCATCCGCTTCGACGCCGAGCGCGGCCAGCACCCGGACCAGGGCGGCGTCACGGGCCGCCCACAGGGCGCCGTCCTCCTCCTCGGGCGGCGGGGCCGGGAAGGCCGCCGCCGCCGCGCGGACGACGGCCGCGTCGGCCGTCGTGAAGGGGCACCCGGCGAGCAGGAACGGGGCCAGGGCATCAGCACCCAGGCCCCGCACCGCGCCCAGTGCCCCGGCCGGCTCACCGGCCGCGTCGGCGAACGCCCGCAGGGAGAACCCCCCACCGCCGTCCCGCAACGCGCCGGCGAGCCCGGAGGCCAGCGCCGAGACGGCCGAACCGACCGCGTCCGACGCCGCCTGATGCGCGACAGACATCCACGGGCCCCTTAGCAGGCAGCCGTGTAGGTCAGCTCCTGCACCATCCCGCCGAAGGCGTCCTCGATCGGCTCCTCCTTCTTCGGATTCGACGACAGCGCCCCCGCCAGGGCGAGCGTGATCTTGGCACCCCCGGTCATCTGGGCGCCGCCGGCCCCCAGGACCGTGGACGTCTCGCCCTCGGCGACCAGCGCCCGCACCGCTTCCGCGTCACCCGAGGCGGGGACGACGGACAGAACTTCAACCTTCATGGCAAAAACCCCATTTCTGCCGAGCGGATTTGTCTCCCGTTTTCCCACCCCTTGCGGCAGCAATCCAGGTAGATGCCCCTTTTATGCTATTGGCGCCCAACGGACTGAATTCGCACTTATCCGATTCCAACTGACCAGCAGGCCACGGGTGCTATTTCCCTATCCTTTGACCGCGCCGTCCGTCAGGCCGGACAGCACCGCGCGGCGGGACGCCGTCCGCGACCAGGTCGTCCAGCTGCGTCAGGGCGCGTTCCCCGGCCCGGGCCGCCGGAGGTGACGCGGGTGCCGCCGCCCGCGGCGGCGGCGGACCCGGCGACGTGCGCGGTCAGTCCCTCGTACGCCGCTCGGCGTCCCCGGCGCGGTGGAGGAGATACGCCTGGTCGGCGAAGAACGGGGAGGCGAACGGCTTCCCTTCGGACGACAGGGCCCGCACCAGCTCCTCCGGGTATCCGTCCCACAGCCCGGCGGGCACCGCCGAACCCAGCGGCACGGCAAGGGTGTCGCAGGCGGACGTGGCGCCGCTGACCAGCGCGCTGGACACGGTGGTGCGCGTGAGGTCCGTGCCGGCCCGGGGGGATAGTGCGCGCACGGCGGCCAGGTGGCTTCCGCGGTCCACGGGCATGAGCGCACTCCCTGTCCTGTCGGTGCGGACGGGGGCCCGCCGGTCAGAGGGCGCGCCGGCTCCAGCGGGGCGCGATCTCGGCCCACTCACGTTCCCACCGCGCGGAGCGGCGGGCGTCCAGACGGCTGCGGGCGCCGCCGCGCGCGCCGAGGGCGAGCAGGCAGACGCCGCCCGCCACGCCGGTCCCGAGCAGCGCGCCGGCGGCCCAGGCCGCCGCCGGGGACGGGGGCGCGCCGCGTGGCGCGCCGTCCCCGTCGAGCCAGACCGTCACCCGTGCCCCGGCCGTGACGCCCGGTGGCAGGCGCGTCATGCCGGTCCTGGGGGTGCCGTCCGCCGACGTCCACCGGACGGTGCCCAGCGGCCCGACGCCGCTGACGGTCACCGTGTCGTGGACGTCGGTCACCACGGCCGTCGTGCGGCGGGCCTCGCGCGCCTCGCGCAGCATGGCCTCGGCCGAGCCGGTGAGCGCCGCCGCGCCCGCCGCCGGAGCGCCCACCACCATGAGTACACCGGCCGCGAGGCCGACCCACGCCTCCGCGACGTCGCACCGGCGCCGCAGCGGATTGCGCCGCCAGCGCCACAGCCGCACCCTGCGCTCCATCCCGGGCCCCTCTCAGTCACGTCGGGGAAGCGAGTACCCGAATGAGCGGCCGTACATGTCAACGCGCACGTTTCCGGCCGGTGTCGGGACGGAGCGGCGGCGCGCGAACCGGACGGCGCGCGGCGCCGCGCAGGCGCCGACGGGCCCTCCGTCCGGGGGACACGGCGGGCCGTGTCGTACCTCAGACGGATGCCGGCGGATCGTCTTCACCGGTGACGACACCGCCCGCACCCGCCGCCTACCGTGAGCGCGTGACCGAATCAGCCCACCAGCCCACAGCCCCGGCCCCGGCGGCCCGGAGCCCGCGTTCCGCCGGGCACTTCGCACCGCACGGCGCTCGGCGCCCCGCCCTCCACACCGAGCTGCACACCCTGCGCGGCGCCCTGCGGGCCCTGTGGGAGGACCTGTTCAGCGGGGCCTTCGCCTTCCGCCCGCTGCCGCCGATACCGCTCCCGGACTCCGTGACCCGCGCGCTGCCCGCGCGCCTGCGGCCGTACACGGGCCGCCTGCCGCACGCCGGGATCGTGGTCGCGGCGCTGCTCCTGGCGGTGTACGCGCTCAACGGCTTCCACCTGAACGACAGTGAGGGCGGGCTGCTGACCGCCCCGGCCGTCGCGCTCCCCGTGCTGCTGGTCCTCGTCCGGCCGGTCGCCGCCTGGTGGGTGTCCACCGCCTCCTGGATGGCGCTCGCCGCGGTGGACCTCGGCGCCACCTGGCCGTGGACCTCGCTGAGCTTCGCCTCGCACCTGCTGGTGATGACGCTGGTGACGGCCAGGACCGGGCTCAGGACCGCCGTCTGGATGTGGGCGATCACCGCCGGCCTGAGCCAGGCGTACGAGGCCGGCGCGGGCTGGCACGACCTCAACACCCTGGAGATGACCACCGTCTCGCTCGTCGCGCTGCTCGGCGTCGGCCTCGCGCGCGGCCTGTACGACTCCCGGCACCAGATCGTCGAGCAGGCCGCCGTCACCGCCCAGGAGCGGTCCCGGCGCACCGTGCTGGAGGAGCGCACCACGATCGCCCGCGAACTGCACGACGTCGTGGCCCACCACATGTCGGTCGTCGCGATCCAGGCCGAGGCCGCCCCCTACCGGGTGGAGAACCCGCCGCCGGAGCTGACGCAGGCGTTCGCCACCATCCGCGAGAACGCGGTGGCCGCGCTGACCGAGCTGCGGCGCGTCCTCGGCGTCGTCCGGGCCGCCGACTACCAGGCGCCCGATGCCCCGCAGCCGACGCTGGCCGAGCTGGACACCCTGCTGGACAACGTCCGGGAGGCCGGACCCGCCGTCGAGAAGCTCGTCACCGGGGCGGTCCGCGACCTGCCCCAGGGCGTGGAGCTGTCGGCGTACCGCATCGTCCAGGAGGCGCTGAGCAACGCGCTGCGCCACGCGCCCGGCGCCGACATCCGCGTGGAGGTGTCCTACGTGCTCGGCGGCCTCGGCCTGCGCGTCGTCAACGGCCCGCCGCGCGGCCCGGTGACGGCGTCCCCCGGGGCCGGTCACGGCATCACGGGCATGCGGGAGCGCGTCGCGATGCTGGACGGCGGGATGACCACCGGACCGACGGCGGACGGCGGCTGGGAGACGTCGGTGTTCCTGCCCGTGCGGCCCGATCCGGCCCTGTCCGGCGAGGAGGAGGCATGACGATCCGCGTCCTCATCGCGGACGACCAGATGATGGTCCGCGAGGGCTTCTCCGTCCTGCTGGGCGCCCAGCCCGACATGGAGGTGTGCGGCGAGGCGGTCAACGGCCGGGAGGCCGTCGACCGTGCCCGCGTCCTGCTCCCGGACGTGGTGCTGATGGACATCCGCATGCCGCTGATGAACGGCATCGAGGCCACCCGGGAGATCCTGGCCACCGGCCACGGGACGAAGGTGCTGGTGCTGACCACGTTCGACCTGGACGAGTACGTGTACCAGGCGCTGCGCGCGGGGGCCTCCGGCTTCCTCCTCAAGGACGCCTCCGCGCGGCAGCTCGCGGACGGGGTGCGGGTGGTGGCGGCCGGGGAGGCGCTGCTCGCGCCGACCGTGACAAAGCGCCTGATCACCGAGTTCTCCCGGCGGGACCACCTCCCGCAGCCCCCGGCCCGCGAGCGGATCGGGGAGCTGACGGAGCGCGAGACGCAGGTGCTGGCGCTGATCGCGCAGGGCCTGGCCAACGCGGAGATCGCCGCGCACCTGGCCGTGGCGGAGTCCACCGTCAAGACGCATGTGAGCCGGATCCTGGTCAAGCTCGGGCTGCGCGACCGCACCCAGGCCGCCGTCTTCGCCTACGAGGCCCGGCTCGTCACACCGTCCTGATCCGGGACCGTTGACAGCGGGGAACCGGGGAACCGGGGAACCGGGAAGAAAACGGCCGGGCCGCCGGGTTCCCCCACCGGACAAGGACGAGCGGAAAGGGGGCGGCGTCATGGTGCGTGCGCTGTGGAACGGCGCGGTGATCGCGGAATCGCCGCGCACGGTCGTGGTCGAGGGCAACCACTACTTCCCTCCGGAGACGGTGAACCGGGCCTACGTGACGGACAGCGACGCCACGTCCGTCTGTTCGTGGAAGGGCACCGCCCGCTACCTGACCCTGCGGGTGGACGGCGCGACCAACCCGGACGCCGCCTGGTACTACCCCGAGCCGCTGCCCGGGGCCGCCCACATCACCGGCCACATCGCGTTCTGGCGCGGCGTGGTGGTCGAGGGCGGGAGCGGGCCGGCGGGCGGCTGACGGCGCGGCTCAGCGGTGCCGGGACGAGGACCGGTCGCGGATGCGGCCGGTGTTCTCCCGGCGGCGCAGGGCGTAGGCCTTGAGCCGGTTGTAGCCGCGCACCGAGGCGCGCAGCGAGCGGAGTTCGTAGGAGCGGTCGCCGCGGACGCTGTCCGCGAGGTTGGTGTCGATCAGGATCGTGTCCGGCCGCGCGATGGAGGTGAGGCGGGCGGCGATGTTGACGACCTCGCCGAACACGTCGCCGAGCCGGTGCAGGACCCGGCCCTGGGCGAGGCCGGTGCGCAGCTCGGGTATGCCGCCGTCCTGGCGGGCCCGCTCGCCGAGCGCGAAGGCGATCTCGATCGCGTCCTCGGGCGAGTCGGCGACGAACAGCACTTCGTCACCGATCATCTTGACGATCCGGCCGTGGTGCTCGGATATGGTGTCGGACGCCAGCGCCTCGAACCGTTCCAGCAGGTTGAGGAGGGTGTGCTCGTCGTTCTGCCGGGTCAGCCGCGTGTAGCCCACCATGTCGACGAAGCCGATGACCTGGGTGCGTTCCTCGGCGTCGGCCCCGGCCTCGAGGGCCAGCGCGCGTCCCGCGAAGGCGACGAGGTGGCGGCGCCACACGTAGTTCTGGAGGCGCTCCATGGTCGGCATGGTGGCCTCGACGACGCGGGCGATGTCGAACTCGTCGACGTTCATGCCCTCCTGCTTGACCAGCCAGTCCCACACCACCTGGACCTGCCACTCGGCCAGCCGGGACAGGAAGTGGCCCAGGGCACGGGTCATGGCCGCGTCCAGTTCCTGGTCGATCAGCCCGGAGCCGACGAAGTCGTAGCCCACCTTGGCCGCTTCCACGTCGGCGTCCGTGAAGATGACGTCGTCGTCGCCGGCGGCGGCGAAGCCCAGGGCACGCCACAGCCGGTGCACGCGCTCCAGCGGCACGCCCGCCAGGTCCGCGACCTGCTTTCTGGTGTACTTGCGCTCACCGCCGAGCAGGGCCTCTTCGATTCCGGCCTCGGCCGGCTCGGCTCGTTCGACAGGCACCCGCTCCATGTCCGACGCTCCCGTCACGTGGTGTGCACGATCAAAACATCCACATCGGCCTTGCGCGCCACCTCGGCCGGCACCGAACCGAGGATGCGCCCCGCGAGGGTGTTCAGCCCCCGGTTGCCCACCACGATCAGTCCCGCGCCGCGCTTCCTGGCGGCCTTCAGCAGGTTGGGCACCGGGTCGCCCTCGACGGCGATCGCGTCGACGTCGATCACGCCGGCGACGGCGGCCTTCTCGCGTGCGGTGCGCAGGGTCTCCTCGGCGGGGGCCGAGCCCATCACGTGGTACGCCTCGTCCCGGAGCACGTCCTGCGCCACCGCCGACTCGGAACGGCCGAGCGGTCGGTAGGCGCACAGGACGACCAGCTTGGCGCCACACGCTGCAGCGACGAGGGCTGCGCGCTCCACCGCCGCGAACGATGACTTGGAGCCGTCGGTCCCGACGACGACGGTGTCATAAGCGGTCATAGCAGCTCACCCTAATCGTCTCCCGGCGACGGCCAAGGGTGCGGCGGCCGATGTTGTGGCGCCGCTGACAAAATCCGCCGCCCCCGTGCGCGGATCGGAGCAAGAACCAGTGGGCCGGGAGGGGCGCGTTCTCAGCGGGCCGGGTCGAGGCCCAGCAGATGGTCGACGTCCAGCAGCCGGAAGATCCGGGCGACGACGGGCGCGCCGGTGGCGGTCACCCGGAACGGGGTGCCCTCGGCGCGGGCCCGGTGCCAGGCCGCCAGCAGAACGTTCACTCCGGCGCAGTCGCAGAACGAGACGCCGGAGAGGTCGACCTCCACCGAGCCCGGCGCGGCGCCCCGGGCGACGTCCAGGGCGGCGGTCAGCGCCTCGCGCAGCCGGGGCAGGGTGGAGAAGTCGATCTCTCCCACGGCGCCGACGGTGACCCGGCCGTCCGCGCGGAAGACCGTGGTGCGGAACGCGTCGGCGGCTGTCATCGGCACCTCGCCTTCGCCCTGGGGGACTTGTCGACCGCTGTCGACAGTAGCGCCTGGCCGCGCGGCGTCGCAGGGGCTTCAGCGCGCGACGGCGGCGCGTGATCCGCCCCGCACGCCGCCCGGCGTCCCCGTCCGGTCCGGCGGCTACGATCGAGGGGTCGCGCACGCGCCACCACTGCCGAGGGATCTCGTTCATGCCGCCTCCGCCGACGTCGCCGCCACCGCCGACGCCGCCCGGGGAGCCGCCGATCCGGGTGGTGCTCGTCGAGGACCACGACATGGTGGCGGAGGCCATCGGCCAGGCGCTGGACCGGGCGGCGGGCATGACGGTGGTGGCGCGGTCCCGTTCGATCGCGTCGGCGCTCGCGGACACCCGCCGCTGCCGGCCCGATGTGGTGGTGCTGGACCGCCGGCTGCCCGACGGGGACGGGATCGCGGCGATCGGCCGGCTGGAGGAGGCGGCGCCCGGCGCCCGGGTGCTGGTGCTGACGGGCGAGGCGACGGCCTCGGTGGCGACCCGGGTGGTGGAGGCCGGGGGCGCGGGGCTGATGCTGAAGTCCGGCCGGCTGGAGGAGCTGGAGGAGGCGGTGCGGCAGGTGGCCGCGGGCGAGGTGGTGTTCGCACCGGGGCTGCTGGGCGGCGTGCTGGACCGGCTGACCGGGCGGGTGCCCGCCGCCGGGGCGACCCTGACCCCGCGGGAGCGGGAGACGCTGCTGCTGCTGGCCGAGGGGCTGAGCACCGCGCAGGTCGGGGAGCGGCTGGGCGTCGCGCACAACACGGCGCGCAACCACGTGCAGCGGGTGCTGGAGAAGATCGGTGCCCGTTCCAAACTGGAGGCGGTGGCGATCGCGCGCCGCGAGGGCCTGCTCGACTGACCGGCGGCCCGTGGCCCGTGGCCCATGGCGAGCCCACGCGCCTGATGCATATGCACCAGGGGGAGAGTGGGCCCCGTGCGTCTCGCGGCCGGGGCGTGGATGGCGGAGAGTGCCAGCGTGGAACTCCCGTACCCGGCCTACGACGTCGTGCTGGATCTGCCCGAGGACGGCGGCAGCGCGGCCCGGGCCCGGGACTTCGCCCGCCGGACGCTGCTCAGGCACGCCTACCGGGGGCACCACGACGACGTCGTGCTCGTCGTCTCGGAACTGGTGTCCAACGCCCTGCGCCACGGACACGGCGCCCCCGTGCTGCGCATGGCCGGAACGCCGCTCCGGGTCCGGGTCGAGGTGACCGACGACAGCCCCGCGCCGCCGGTGCGGAGGGAATCAGGCCCGGCCGGAGGGGGGCTGGGCCTGAGGATGATCGACCGGCTCGCGGCGGACTGGGGCACCTCGCCGCTGGCCACCGGAAAGATCGTGTGGTGCGAGATGGCTCCCAGACCCGCCGACCAGGAGGGGGGCGCCGGCGGCCGGCCCGTGCCGGGCGCCGGCTCGGTCGTGTAAAGCTCTACGGTATGCGCGGTGCACCCCAACGCCAGCAGCCGGACGACAACAGCCAGCCGGTCCGGGCGGGTGCCTCCCCACCGGCCGCTCATCTCCTTGTGCAGGGTGTGGTGGACTACGCGATCTTCATGCTCGACACCGAAGGCCACATCGTGAGCTGGAACGCGGGCGCCGAACGCATCAAGGGCTACACCGCGGACGACATCATCGGCCGCCACTTCTCCGTCTTCTACCCACCCGAGGAAAAAGCCGCCGGGAAGCCCCAGTACGGACTCGCCACCGCCATCACCGAAGGCCGCTTCGAGGACGAAGGCTGGCGCATCCGCCAGGACGGCACCCGCTTCTGGGCCAACGTCGTCATCACCGCCCTCTTCGACGAAACCGGCGAACTCCGCGGCTTCGGCAAAGTCACCCGCGACCTCACCGAGCGCCGCGCGGCCGAGGAGGCGCTGCGGGAGAGCGAGGAGCGCTTCCGGCTGCTGGTGCAGAACGTGGTGGACTACGCGATCTTCATGCTCGACGCCGAAGGCCACATCGTGAGCTGGAACGCGGGCGCCGAACGCATCAAGGGCTACACCGCGGACGACATCATCGGCCGCCACTTCTCCGTCTTCTACCCACCCGAGGAGAAGGCCGCGGGCAAACCGCAGTACGAACTCGCCACCGCCATCACCGAAGGCCGCTTCGAGGACGAAGGCTGGCGCATCCGCCAGGACGGCACCCGCTTCTGGGCCAACGTCGTCATCACCGCCCTCTTCGACGAAACCGGCGAACTCCGCGGCTTCGGCAAAGTCACCCGCGACCTCACCGAGCGCCGCGCCGCGGAGCGCGAACTGACCGAGCGGCGGCGGCTGCTGGCCCATCTGGTGGAGGCCCAGGAGATGGAGCGGCGCCGGATCGCGTGGGACGTGCACGACGACTCGATCCAGTCGATGGTGGCGGTCGGCATGCGGCTGCAACTCCTGGCCAACCGGGTGCCGCCGGAGCTGGCGCCGCAGGTGCGCAAGCTCGACGAGGCGGTCAGCGGCGCCATCGGCCGGTTGCGGAGCCTGAGCTTCCGGCTCCGGCCCCCGGCGATCGACCGGCACGGGCTGGCCGAGGCGCTCAACGACTACCTGCGCGAGGTGGTGACCGGATGGGATCTGCGGTACGCGCTGGAGGACCAGCTGGACCGGGAGGTGCCGACGGAGACGGCGGTCACGATCTTCCGCATCTGCCAGGAGGCTCTGATCAACGTGCACAAGCACGCCCGCGCGAGCATGGTGAAGGTGTCGCTGGCACCGGCCGGGCAGGGAGTGCTGACGCGCGTCACCGACGACGGGATCGGCCTTGCCGCGCCGCTGGACCCGCTGACCGGGCGCGAGCACTTCGGCGTGATCGAGATGCGGGAGCGGGCCGAGACCGCGGACGGCTGGTGGACGATGCACAACGAGCCGGGCGGCGGCACCACCGTGGAGTTCTGGCTGCCCCTCCCGCCGCCCGCGCCCGCGCCGGGCTCCGACGGTGCGTCATGAGCGCGGTGCCGGCGCGGCTGACCGTCCTGGTCTGCGACGACGACGCGATGATTCGCGAGGCGCTGTGCGAAGTCCTGTCCGATGAGGCGGACTTCGAGGTGGTGGGGGCGGCGGCCGACACCGATGAGGCCATCGCGCTGGCGGCGGCGCACCGACCCGCGGTCGCCGTCGTGGACCTCAGAATGCCGGGCGGTGGAGGCGGGCGGGCGGCCCGCGAGATCATGCTCTGCTCACCCGGCACGCGCATCCTGGCCTTCTCGGCCCATGCCGACCTGGACGCGGTCGACGAGATACGGCGCCTCGGGGTGACGGACCTTCTGCTGAAGGGCGTGCCCAACACGGAGATCGTGGCCGCCGTCCGCCGCCTGGGCCGCTCCCGCGTCACGCGCTGAACCGGCGCCACGCGCCGACCCGTTGCCCGGTGCGTGCGCCACCCCCCGCCAACCCGGCGTCGTCCGGGGGCGGTCGCGGTCTCCCCCCGGCCCCGGCGGGCGCGCCCGCGCCGCGGTGTCCCCCGGATGTCCCTCCCGGCTCAACTCCACCC
>NZ_JBPQTQ010000057.1:0-34468 GCF_051386415.1 Streptomyces sp. URMC 129 | reverse complement strand
CGAACAGACCCATGCGGCGGGAGACGGAGACGTCGACCGTGGGCGGGTTGGCCAGCCGGTCGTTGATCTCGGACAGGTCCTCGGGGGACAGGCCGATGCCGGTGTCGTGGATCTCCACCAGCACCCGGCCGTCGGGCAGCGCGTGGCCGGTCACCTTGACCTTGGTCTGCGGCGAGGAGAACGAGGTGGCGTTCTCCAGCAGCTCGGCCAGCAGGTGCACCAGGTCGTTGACGACGCGGCCCGCGACGTCGGTCTTGGGCACGGCGCTCAGCTCGATGCGCTCGTACTGCTCCACCTCGGAGGCGGCGGCCCGCAGCACGTCGACGAGCGGCACCGGGCGGGTCCACCGGCGGCCGGGCTCCTCGCCCGCGAGGACCAGCAGGTTCTCGCCGTTGCGGCGCATACGGGTGGCGAGGTGGTCCAGCTTGAACAGCGAGGAGAGCTGGTCCGGGTCGGCCTCGCGGGACTCCAGCTCGGAGATCAGGGAGAGCTGGCGCTGGATGAGGCCCTGGCTGCGGCGGGAGAGGTTGGTGAACATCGCGTTGACGTTGCCCCGCAGCAGGGCCTGCTCGCCGGCCAGCCGCACGGCCTCGCGGTGGACGTCGTCGAAGGCCTGGGCGACCCGGCCTATCTCGTCGCGGGTGTAGACGCCGACCGGCTCCACCGTGGTGTCGACGTCCTCGGGCTCGGCCTCGGACATGTGCTTGACGACCTCGGGCAGCCGCTTGCGGGCCACCTCCTGCGCGGTGTCCTGGAGGCGGCGCAGCGAGCGGACCATGGAGCGGGCGACGACGAAGGCGGCGACCACCGACATGCCGAGGACGAGGATGATGACCGCGCCGTTGATGACGGCGTCGCGCTGGGCCTCCTCGCGCAGCTTGCCCGCCTGCTGCTCCATCTCGGAGAGCAGCTCCTGCTCGATGTCCTCCATCGCGTCGATCTTGGCGCGGTCCTGGTCGTACCAGTCCATGTAGGACAGCGACTGGCTCTGGATGCCCTCCTCGGCGGAGAACACCTGGGCGGCGAACTGGTTGGCCGAGGTGATGTTGACGATGCCGCCCTCGAGCGGTTCCAGCAGCTCCTCGGCGCGCTCCTCGTCGCCGTAGATCTCGGTGAAGGTGTTGAGCTGCGCGTCCTCGCTCTGCTGGTGGATCCGGCCATAGCGCCAGTCGTTGTCGGACAGGGCGGCCGAATCGCCCTCCCGCTCGTCGCGGGCGAGGCCCGCGGTGATGACCGCGCGCTGGATGGAGGCGTGCTCCTTGGCGAGGGAGAACGCGGAGAGGGCGCGGGTGCTGCGGATCATCTCGCTGTTGCTCGTGGCCTGCGCCATGTCCTGGGAGAGCGAGAGCAGCGCGTCGATGAGCTGGTTGTACTCGGAGATCGTCTGCGAGACGTAGTCCGGGTCCTGGTACGCCTCGTTCCTGATCTGGCTGATCCGGTTGATCTGGCGCCCGATGTCGGTGACCGTCGCGTGGACACCCTGCATCGCCTCGTCGGAGCTGTTGATGCCGAGGGTGGCGTCGCTGAACGCCTCCATCGCCTGGTCGGTGCGCTCGCGGGGCGCGGCGACCTCGTCGCTCTTGGCGCTCCGGCCGCTGATCAGCGGGCCGGCCGAGCGGTCGCGCTCCTCCTGCAGGGCCGCGGCCAGCAGGGTGGCCTGCTGGGTCATGTCGGTGAGGAGCTGCATGTTGTCCAGCTGCTCGATGTTCTCCAGCGAGTTCTGGATGCGCAGTCCACCGAGCACGCTGGCGGCGACGACGGGGAGGGCGATCAGGGAGACCAGACGGGTGCTGATGCTCCAGTTCCGCAGGGCCAGCCGGGAACCGGCGCGGCCGGAACGGGCGGGAGGGCCGGCGGCGGACCGGTCGGCCGGGTCCTCGGCGGCGCGGTCGCGCGGGGAGTGCTCGCCGGGCGGGCCGGGACGCGCCGGGTCGCCGCCCAGGGCAGGGCCGACGGAGGAGCCGCGGTCTGCCGCTCCACTCCGCTCCGCGTCCCCCGCAGCGCTGCCTTCCCTCTTGAAACGTCCCTGCACTAGCGTCGCAACCTCTGGACCAGGCGTCCCGCCGCTGTGGCGGCGTGACGGTGTCGAGCCGGGGGCACGCGAGCCCCGTATCGGTCGTTCGGACAACCGGCGCGTCCGGTGTTCAGCCAGTGTGGGCGACGTTTGGTGTGCGTCTCTCACGTGGCTCGTTGACTCGCGGCGGTCCGTGGAATTCCAGCACAGTGGCCGATCTCCAACAAGGGCCCGGAATCGTCCCGTGACATGGATGACGCCACGTCGAGGTTTCGTCACCACATGCACACGGAATGCGCGGATAAATCGGACGTTTACCCCCGGCATTTTCACACTGTCGGCACACTCGACCCGCACCCGGCGCGAGGGAAGATGAAGGCTTGACCACTTATGAGGGGCTTCGCCCTGTACGAGGGTTGGCCCGGTACGTCCGATTTGCCGTGCTACTCGTGAGGAAACTCACACCTTCGAGTGGCCTGTACCCCGGCGTGGCGCGGGTAAGCGGCCCCTAACCTCAGCTTGACAAATCCCCGGAATGACGGACCCGAGGCAGAAGACCGTGAAGAGCACCCTGAGCATGCGCTCCCTCGCCAACCCCCGGCGCACCACCCTCGCCCACCTGACGGACACCACCGGGCTCGCCCCGGCCGCGCTGCCGGAGGCCCGCACCCCGGAGCTGCCGCGGCAGACCGCGAACCCGCGCCGCACGGTGCTGAGCGTGCAGCCGGGCGCCTAGCCGAGGCACCACCGCTCCCCCGCGCACAGCGCGCGGCGCCGCCCCGGCCCGTGATCGTCATGGGCCGGGGCGGCGCCGTTCCCGCGTGGGTCGATGGGTCGGACGTCGATGGGTCGGACGCCGGTGGGTCAGCCCTGCCAGCTGTGCGGCGCCCGGTAGGCGCGAGCCCGCTCCAGGCGGCGCCAGACCGCCGGGCTGCGGTCGGTGCCGTCGTCCCCGGGGGCGGCGTGCCGGGTCGAGGCGCGGGCCATCAGCAGGGCGGTCACCGCGGCCAGCTCCTCGTCGCTGGCCTGGCCCTTCTCCACGCGCACGAGATGCGGGGCAGGGGCGGTGATCGTCTCGGGGCTCATGGTCGGGATCTCCTTCGGTGGCTCACTGCGGCGGGTTGCCGTGCTTGCGGGCGGGCAGGTCGGCGTGCTTGGTGCGCAGCATCGCCAGCGTGCGGATGAGGACCTCGCGGGTCTCGGCCGGCTCGATGACGTCGTCGACCAGACCGCGCTCCGCGGCGTAGTAGGGATGCATCAGCTCGGCCTTGTACTCCTTGACCATCCGCGCGCGCATGGCGTCGGGGTCGTCGGCACCGGCGATCTGACGGCGGAAGATGACGTTGGCGGCACCTTCGGCGCCCATCACCGCGATCTCGTTGGTCGGCCAGGCCAACGTCACGTCGGCACCGATCGACTGGGAGTCCATGACGATGTACGCGCCGCCGTACGCCTTGCGCAGCACCACCGAGACCCGCGGGACCGTGGCGTTGCAGTAGGCGTACAGGAGCTTGGCGCCGTGCCGGATGATGCCGCCGTGCTCCTGGTCGACGCCCGGCAGGAAGCCGGGGACGTCCAGCAGCGTGATGATCGGGATGTTGAACGCGTCGCACATCTGGACGAAGCGCGCCGCCTTCTCGGAGGCCGAGATGTCCAGCACGCCGGCCAGCGACTGCGGCTGGTTGGCCACGATGCCGACCACCTGCCCGTCGAGGCGGGCCAGGGCACAGATGATGTTCCCCGCCCAGCGCTCGTGGACCTCCAGGAACTCCCCGTCGTCCACGATCTCCTCGATGACGGCCCGCATGTCGTACGGCCGGTTGCCGTCGCTGGGGACGAGGTCCACCAGCGCGTCGCAGCGCCGGTCCGCCGGGTCCTCGGTGGGCACCACCGGCGGGTTCTCCCGGTTGTTCTGCGGCAGCAGCGACAGCAGGAACCGCACCTCCTCGATGCACGACTCCTCGTCGTCGTAGGCGAAGTGCGCCACGCCGGAGGTGCCGGCGTGGACGTCCGCGCCGCCGAGGCCGTTCTGCGTCACCTGGGCGCCGGTGACGGCCTGGACGACGTCCGGCCCCGTGATGAACATCTGGGCGGTCTCCCGCACCATGAACACGAAGTCCGTCAGCGCGGGCGAGTACGCCGCGCCGCCGGCGCACGGGCCGAGCATCACGCTGATCTGCGGGATCACTCCGGAGGCCCGGGTGTTCCGCTGGAAGATCCCGCCATAGCCCGCGAGCGCCGACACACCCTCCTGGATGCGGGCGCCCGCGCCGTCGTTCAGGGAGACCAGGGGCGCGCCCGCCGCCATGGCCATGTCCATGATCTTGTGGATCTTGGCCGCGTGGGCCTCGCCCAGCGCGCCGCCGAAGATCCGGAAGTCGTGGGCGTAGACGAAGACCGTCCGCCCGTGCACCGTCCCCCAGCCCGTGACCACCCCGTCGGTGTACGGCCGCCTGGCCTCCAGGCCGAAGCCCGAGGCCCGGTGCCGCCGCAGGACACCCACTTCGTGGAAGGACCCTTCGTCCAGCAGCAGACCGATCCGCTCCCGTGCCGTCAGCTTGCCCTTGGCGTGCTGGGCCTCGGTGGCCTTCTCCGAGGGGCCCCGCAGCGCTTCCTCGCGGATGGCGCGCAGCTCCTCGACCCGCCCGCGGGCGTCGATGACGGCTACCGGTTCGGAGAGATCGGTCTCGGCTTGATCGGTCATGTATAGACCCTACGAAACAGGACCCCCTTCGGGACTCGTCAGATCCGTACAGTCTCCATCCCCGATTCATGGCCGCGCTGGACAGAACCGGAGTACGCCGGGGGGCGCAGTGCAGTGAAGTGACAGCGGCGCTCGGCGCGCCACTGTACGGTCCCCACAGGCACCCGCGGGTGTCAGTCGGTCGGCCGCAGGCCCGCCCGCAGCAGCCCGTACGTGTAGGCATCGTCCAGCGCCTGCCAGGACGCGGCGATGACGTTGTCCGCCACGCCCACCGTCGACCACTCGGCGGCGCCGTCGCTGGTGGTGATCAGCACCCGCGTCGTCGACTGGGTGCCGTGCCTCCCGGCGAGGATGCGCACCTTGTAGTCCACGAGCTGCAGGCGTGCCAGCTCGGGGAAGGTCCGCTCCAGCCCGGTGCGCAGCGCCCGGTCCAGCGCGTTCACCGGCCCGTTGCCCTCGCCGCTGGCGAGGACCCGCTCTCCCTTGGCCCAGATCCGGACCGTCGCCTCGTTCTCCATCGAGCCGTCGGGGCGCTGGTCGGTGATCGTACGCCATGACTCCAGGCGGAAGAAGCGCTGGGGACGGCCGTTGACCTCGTCGCGCAGCAGCAGCTCGAACGAGGCGTCGGCGGCCTCGTAGGTGAAGCCCGCCAGCTCCCGCTCCTTGACCCGCTCGACGATCCGGCCGACCAGGTCACGGTCGGCGAGGTCGTAGCCGAGCTCCTTGCCCTTGAGCTCGATGGAGGCGCGGCCCGCCATGTCGGAGACCAGCATCCGCATGGAGTTGCCGACCCGTTCGGGGTCGATGTGCTGGTAGAGGTCCGGGTCGACCTTGATGGCCGAGGCGTGCAGCCCGCCCTTGTGCGCGAAGGCGGAGACGCCGACGTAGGGCTGGTGGGTGTCGGGGGTGAGGTTGACGACCTCGGCGATGGCGTGCGAGATGCGCGTCATCTCGGTCAGCGCGCCGGCGGGCAGCACCCGCCGGTCGTACTTCAGCTCCAGGGCGGCGACCACCGGGAAGAGGTTGGCGTTGCCGACCCGCTCGCCGTAGCCGTTGGCGGTGCACTGCACGTGGGTGGCGCCGCCGTCCACGGCGGCCAGGGTGTTGGCGACGGCGCAGCCGGTGTCGTCCTGGGCGTGGATGCCGAGCCGCGCCCCGGTGTCGGCCAGCACGGTGCGGACGACGGCCTGGACGCGGGCGGGGAGCATGCCGCCGTTGGTGTCGCACAGCACGACCACGTCGGCGCCGGCCTCGTGGGCGGCGCGGACGACGTCGAGCGCGTAGCCGGGGTTGGCCGCGTAGCCGTCGAAGAAGTGCTCGCAGTCGACGAAGACCCGGCGGCCGTGCGCGCGCAGGTGCGCGACGGTGTCCCTGACCATCGCCAGGTTCTCCTCCAGCGTGGTGCGCAGGGCCAGCTCGACGTGGCGGTCGTGGGACTTGGCGACGATGGTGACGACGGGCGCGCCGGAGTCGATCAGCGCCCGCACCTGCGGGTCGGCGGCCACGTCGGCGCCCGCCTTGCGGGTGGCGCCGAACGCGACGAGCTGGGCGTGCCGGAAGGCGATCTCGGTCCTGGCGCGCTGGAAGAACTCGGTGTCCCTGGGGTTGGCGCCCGGCCAGCCGCCCTCGATGAAGCCGACGCCGAAGTCGTCCAGGTGGCGGGCGATGGTGAGCTTGTCGGCGACGGTGAGGTTGATGCCCTCGCGCTGGGCGCCGTCGCGCAGGGTGGTGTCGAACACGTGGAAGCCGTCGCTGGGGACCTGCCTGTCCAGGGCGTCCGTCGTCATGGCGGGAGACTCCTGTCGATGAATGCGTGTTTCAGCCTGGCTCCACCGCCCGGGTCCCGTGCGCGGCGCCGTCCGGCCCTGGTGGGGCCGGAAAACGAAAAAACCTCTCGCGGGTGCGAGAGGTCTGCGCGCGGGTCAGGGGCGAGGTGGCCGCTGCCGCGAGGTGGGCGGATCAGCGGTCACTGCGGACCGGCGCGCCTGTCACCAATAATCATGGCGAACGAGAGCACGGCGCCAGTGTGGCACAAGAGGCCCGCGTGCTGTGCACTGTCTCACGATCCGGACAAAGCGGCCCGCACCGGCCATGTGCCACCGGCCGGGCCCGCCCGGCGCCACCGGCCGGGGCGCGCGGACGGGGCCGGAGCCGGGGGGTCAGCCGACGCGGTGCATCCAGCCGTGCCGGTCCGCGACGCGGCCGGTCTGGATGCCGAGCAGTTCCTCGCGCAGCCGCATGGTGATCGGGCCGGGCTGCCCGTCGCCGACCGTCCAGGAGGCGGCGGCCGACTTGACCGAGCCGACCGGGGTGATCACGGCGGCGGTGCCGCAGGCAAAGACCTCGGTGAGGGAGCCGTCCGCGGTGCCCTCGCGCCAGTCGTCGGTGGAGATGCGGATCTCGCCGGTCTCGTAGCCGAGGTCGGCGGCGATCCGCAGCAGGGAGTCGCGGGTGATGCCGGGCAGCAGGGTGCCGGTGAGCGCCGGGGTGACGATCTTCGCGTCGCTGCCGGAGCCCTGGACGAAGTACAGGTTCATCCCGCCCATCTCCTCCACCCAGCGGCGCTCGGTGGCGTCGAGCCAGACGACCTGGTCGCAGCCGTGCGCGGTGGCCTCGGCCTGGGCGACGAAGGCAGCGGCGTAGTTCCCCGCGCACTTGGCCTCGCCGGTGCCGCCGGGGGCGGCGCGGGCGTACTCGGTGGACAGCCACACCGAGACCGGCTTGACGCCCCGGGCGAAGTACGCGCCGGCCGGGGAGGCGATGAGGATGAACAGGTACTCGTTGGCCGGGCGGTTGATGCCGAGGCCGACCTCGCTGGCGAACATGAACGGCCGCAGGTAGAGCGACTGCTCGCCCTCGGTGGGCACCCACGCCCGGTCCTGGGCGAGCAGGACGTCGATGGCCTCGACGAACGTCTCGACCGGTAGCTCGGGCATGGCGAGCCGGCGGGCGGAGCGCTGGAAGCGCCGGGCGTTGGCGTCGGGACGGAAGACGCCCACGGACCCGTCGGCCTGCCGGTACGCCTTCAGCCCCTCGAAGATCTCCTGCCCGTAGTGCAGGGCCTGGGTGGCCGGGTCCATCGGGATCGGCGCGTAGGGCTGGAGCCGCGCGTCGTGCCAGCCCCGCCCCTCCGTCCACCGGATGGTGACCATGTGGTCGGTGAAGTACCGGCCGAATCCGGGCGCGGCGAGCACCGCTTGGCGCTCCGCGTCGGACAGCGGCCGGGCGGCGGGCTTGAGGTCGAATGGGATGGCGGGCGTCGTCATGAGCGCGTCCTTCACGTCAAGGGTGGAGCGGGCCGCCTGATCCGTCGCCCGACGCGGTAGTAGGACATCCGAGCAATCGGGGATGCGTGGGCCCCGCGTGTCGATTATGGCGCGGGGTCCGCCGGTCGTGCAGGGGCGGGGGCGGTCCTGAGGTGGATGGTGGCACCCGGCGGAGGACTTGCCCACCCCTGACACGGGGTGACCGCCGGGTCCCGGGACCCGGCGGCATGGGGCCGGCGGGTCTAGGACAGACCGGATACTCGTGCCGCCAGCGCGTCCCCGATGGTCTCGGTGGTGCGCGGGGCGGCGGCGTCGCGCTCGGCCAGGTCCGCGGTGACGGCGTCCTCGATACGGACGGCCTCCGCGGTGTGGCCGAGGTGGCGCAGCAGCAGGGCGACGGACAGCACGGTCGCGGTCGGGTCGGCCTTGCCGGTGCCGGCGATGTCGGGCGCGGAGCCGTGGACCGGCTCGAACATCGACGGGAAGGTGCGCGCCGGGTTGATGTTCCCCGACGCCGCGAGGCCGATGCCGCCGGTGACGGCGGCGGCCAGGTCGGTGAGGATGTCGCCGAAGAGGTTGTCGGTGACGATCACGTCGAAGCGCTGCGGCTGGGTGACCATGAAGATCGTCGCGGCGTCGACGTGCAGGTAGTCGGTGGTGACCTGCGGGTACTCCCGGCCGACGCGGTCCACCGTGTTCTTCCACAGGTGGCCGGCGTGGACCAGGACGTTGTTCTTGTGGACCAGGGTCAGCTTCTTCGCCTCGCGGGCGGCGGCGCGCTCGAAGGCGTCGCGCACGACGCGCTCGACGCCGTAGGCCGTGTTGATGCTGACCTCGGTGGCGACCTCGGCGGGGGTGCCGGTGCGCATCGACCCGCCGTTGCCGACGTAGGGGCCCTCGGTGCCCTCGCGGACGACGACGAAGTCGATCTCGGGGCGGCCCGCCAGGGGTGTGGCGGTGTTCGGGAAGAGGCGGCTGGGCCTGAGGTTCACGTAGTGGTCGAACGCGAAGCGCAGCTTGAGCAGCAGCCCGCGCTCCAGGACCCCGGACGGCACGGAGGGGTCGCCGATGGCGCCGAGCAGGATCGCGTCGTGGCCCTTGAGCCGCTCCAGGTCGGCGTCGGGCAGGGTCTCGCCGGTGGCGTGCCAGCGGCGGGCACCCAGGTCGTACTGCGTCGTCTCCAGCTTGACGTCCTGCGGCAGCACGGCGGACAGGACCTTCAGTCCCTCCGCGACCACCTCAGGGCCGATGCCGTCGCCGGGAATCACCGCGAGATCGATACTCCGAGCCATGGGGGGACCTTACGCCGCGTCCCGAAACCCGATCCCGTCCGTCCACGATGCGGACGACTCGGGGGCGCCGCCGTTGTCCCTGCGGTCGAGGGCGCGCTGGAGCGCGGCGGCGGCCTCGCGGCGGCCGGTCTCCCCGGCGGCCTCGCGGGCGGCGGCACGGGCGCGGGCACGGGCGAGCGCGGTCCCGCGGCGCGTGAGGGATGCGTCCATGGGGGTCAGCTCCTGTGGGGTGCCGGGGCGACACCGGGCCCCGGTGCCCGGCGTGCGACCTCCACAAAGCTAGCGACGATTCCCCGTGCTGTCTCGCCATATACACGGTCGTCCTACTATCTGAGACGCATCCCACATCCGCCCAGGTCACCCCATGTGCGGATAGCGGTAGTCGGTGGGCGGGACCAGGGTCTCCTTGATGGCGCGCGCGGAGACCCAGCGCAGCAGGTTGAGCTTGGAGCCCGCCTTGTCGTTGGTGCCCGAGGCGCGGGAGCCGCCGAAGGGCTGCTGGCCGACGACGGCGCCGGTGGGCTTGTCGTTGAGGTAGAAGTTGCCCGCGGCGAACCGCAGCCGCTCGGTGGCCAGCGCCATGGCCGCGCGGTCGCGGGCGAAGAAGGCGCCGGTGAGCGCGTAGTCCGCGACCGACTCCATGTGGCCGAGCATCGCGTCGAAGTCGTCGTCCTCGTAGACGTGGACGGCGAGGATCGGGCCGAAGAACTCCTTGGTGAACACCTCGTGCTCCGGGTCGGTGCAGGTGAGGACCGTCGGCCGGACGAAGTACCCGACCGAGTCGTCGTACGTGCCGCCGGCGACGATCTCGCAGGCCGGGTCGGTCCTGGCCAGGTCGATCGCCGCCCGGCTCTTGGCGAAGGCGCGGGCGTCGATCACCGCGGCCATGAAGTGGGACAGGTCGGCCGGGTCGCCCATCGACAGCGCGTCGGTCTCGGCGGCCACCGCGTCCCGCAGCCCGCCCGCCCACAGCGAGCGGGGGACGTAGGCGCGGGAGGCGGCGGAGCACTTCTGGCCCTGGTACTCGAACGCGCCGCGCGTCATCGCGGTGCGCACCGCGTCCGGGTCGGCGCTGGGGTGGACCACGATGAAGTCCTTGCCGCCGGTCTCGCCCACGATCCTGGGATAGGTGCGGTAGCGGGCGATGTTGGCGCCCACCTGCTGCCACAGGTACCGGAACGTGGCGGTGGAGCCCGTGAAGTGGATGCCGGCCAGCTCGCGGTGGGGCAGGGCCACGTCGGAGACGGCCCGGCCGTCGCCGGTCACCAGGTTGATCACCCCGTCGGGCAGACCCGCCTCGCGCAGCAGCCGCATCAGCAGCACGGCCGCGTGGGTCTGGGTCGGGGAGGGCTTCCAGACCACCACGTTGCCCATGAGGGCGGGGGCGGTCGGCAGGTTGCCCGCGATGGCGCTGAAGTTGAACGGGGTGATGGCGTAGACGAACCCCTCCAGCGGGCGGTAGTCCATCCGGTTCCAGACGCCCCGGGAGTGGGCGGGCGGCTGCTCGGCCAGGATCTCCCGGGCGAAGTGGACGTTGAAGCGCCAGAAGTCGATCAGCTCGCAGGGCGCGTCGATCTCGGCCTGCTGCACGGTCTTGGACTGCCCGAGCATGGTCGAGGCGGCGATCGTCTCGCGCCACGGCCCGGACAGCAGCTCGGCGGCGCGCAGGAAGACCGCGGCGCGGTCGTCGAACGACAGCGCGCGCCAGCCGGGCGCGGCGGCCAGGGCGGCGTCGATCGCGGCGCGGGCGTCGTCGGGGGTGGCCTCGGCGGCTGTGCCGAGGCGGGCCCGGTGGTTGTGCGGCTGGACGACGTCGAAGCGCTCGCCGCCGCCCATGCGCTCCGTGCCGCCGATGGTCATCGGCAGCTCGATCGGGTTCCCCGCCAGCTCCTTGAGCCTGCGCTCCAGCCGGGCGCGCTCGGCGGAGCCGGGGGCGTACGTGTGCACCGGCTCGTTCGCCGGTACGGGGACCTGGGTCACGGCGTCCATGGCCGTCGTCTCCTTTCCTTCGGTTGGGTGGGTCAGCGCCGGGTGGCCAGGGACCGCGCGAAGAAGGCCAGGTTGGCGGGGCGTTCGGCCAGGCGGCGCATGAAGTAGCCGTACCAGTCGGTGCCGTAGGGGACGTAGACCCGCACCCGGTGGCCCTGGGCCGCGAGCCGGGTCTGCTCGTCCGGACGGATGCCGTGGAGCATCTGGAACTCGTACGTCTCCGGGACCCGGCGGTACCGCGCCGCGAGGTGGCCGGTGATGGCGATCAGGCGCGGGTCGTGGGTGGCGACCATCGGGTAGGCGTCGCCCGCCAGCAGGATCTTCAGGCAGCGCACGTAGGAGCGGTCCACGGCGCGCCGGCTCCGGAACGCGACCGAGGCGGGCTCCCGGTAGGCGCCCTTGACCAGCCGGACCCGGGCGCCGGCCGCCGCGAGCGCGCGGCAGTCGTCCTCGGTCCGGTACAGGTACGACTGGACCGCGACACCGGTCCGCGGGAACCGGGTCCGCAGATCGGCGAGGATCGCCAGCGTCGAGTCGGTCGTCGTGTGGTCCTCCATGTCCAGCGTGACCGTGGTGCCCGCCTCGGCGGCGGCCTCCACGACCGGCAGGACGGTGCGGAACGCGAGGTCGTGGCCGCCGGGAAGCGCCTGCCCGAAGGCGGACAGCTTCACGGACAACTCGGCCCTCTCTCCCAGCCTCTCACTCGCCAGGGCCTCGGTCAGGGCCAGACAGGCGTCCCGGCTGCGGACGGCCTCGGCCGGGTCGGTGACGTGCTCGCCGAGGTGGTCGAGGGTGACCTGAAGGCCGCGCGCGACGAGGCCGGTGGCGACCCGCACCGCGTCCGCCAGCCGCTCCCCCGCGACGAAACGGTTCACGACGGGCCGGGTGACGGGCGCGGCGGAGACGAGCCGCCGGACGGTGTCGCTGCGCGCCGCGGCGAGGAGAACGGGGCCTGGTCCGAGCACGGGCACCTCCCGGAGTGGGGTCGCCTCTGCGGTTACCCGGGAGGGTAAGGATCACCCGGCCCGGCGGCCAGGGACATGTGTCGCGGATTCGTGTCCTGGATCTCAGACATCTGTATGAGAGGACGGGCGGCGCGGGCGGAGAATGGGGGCGTGGAGTACCAGGAGCTCGTCGACGAGGTCTGCGCGCTGCTCGGCACCCCGGTGACGCTGGAGGGCCGCGACTTCCGGCTCATCGCGTTCGGCGCCCACGACAGCGACGACGACCGGGTGATGGACCCGGTCCGCACCCGCACGATCCTGCGGCGGCGCTCGGCGCCCGCGGTCCGCGAGTGGTTCGAGAGCTTCGGCATCGCGACCGCGCGGCGGCCCGTGCGCATCCCGCCCGAGCCGGCGGCCGGGGTGCTGACCGGCCGCGTCTGCCTCCCGGTGCGGCACGGCGCGGTGGTGTACGGGTACGTGTGGCTGCTGGACGACGGCGCGGTGCCCCCCGGCGATCCACGGCTGGACGACGCCATGGCGGTGGCCGGGCGGATCGGGGCGCTGCTGGCGGAGGAGGCCAGGGCGGGCGCCCGGCTGGGCGAGTCGCTGCGCGCGGTGCTGACGGCCGCGGCGCCGGACGCGGCCCGTGAGCTGACCGCGGCGCTCGGGGCGGCGGCGGAGGGGCCGCTGACCGTGGTGGCCGTGGCGCCCTGGGATCCGGCGGCGGACGTCCCGGCGCCGCCGCCCGGCGCGCTGGCCGTGTGCGCGCCGCCGCACGCGCTGGCGGCCCTGACGCGCCCGGCCGCCGCGCGCGCGGTGGCCGGGCGGCTGCGCGGGCGGCGCGCGGCCGGGATCGGGGCCGCGCGGCGCGGTCCGGAGGCGCTGCCCGGCGCATGGCGGGAGGCGCTGGCCGCGGCGCGGGCGGCGGGCGCGGAGGAGCGCTTCGGCGGCGTGGCGCAGTGGCCGGACCTCGGCCCGTACCGGCTGCTGACCGCGCTGCCCGCCGCGGGCCCCGACCCGGCGGTCCGGCCGCTGCTGCGGCCCGAGCACCGGGAGCTGGCCCGCACCGCGGAGACGTTCCTCGACGAGGCGGGCCAGGCGGCCCGCACGGCGGCGGCGCTGGGCATCCACCGTCAGACCCTGTACTACCGGCTCTCCCGGATCGAGCGCCTCACCGGCCTCGACCTCGGCTCCGGCGGGGACCGGCTGCTGCTGCACATGGCCCTGAAGGCGGCCCGCCTGCGGTGACGCCGCGCCCGCCCGCTCCCCGGGCACTACGGGGCCTCGACGCGGGACAGGGCCAGGTCGTCGTGGCCGCCCCGGGTGCGGTGCCGGCGCAGCAGGCCGATGCCCCGGGCGTAGCACGCGTGGTGCTCGGTGCCCGGCGCGCCCGGCGTCGTCTCCCTGATCCTCAGCACGTGGTCGAACGCGCCGAACGGCACCTGCACGCTCTCCGCCACGCTCAGCACCACGGCCCGGTCCTCGGCCACGCCCGGGGCGTTCCGCTGGGCGTAGGCGTCGCCGGGCCGGGGGTCGGCCCGCATCGCGAGGCCCGGTTCCGCGCCGTCGCGGCCCGCCCGCCAGGAGCGCCCGGGCCGCGACCGCCCGCCGTCCTCGCCGAAGCACCAGACGTTCCCCTCGCGGTCCTGGGCGTACCAGCCGGAGGTCTCCTCGATCACCTCGCCGCCGAGCAGGACGGTGCCCCGCACGACGGTCACGGTGACGCCGAGGACGCCGCGCCGCTCGCCGGTGACCTCGACCAGGCCGGTGGTGGTGCCGCGCGCCGTCGTGCCCTCGTAGTGAAGGCGGGTGCCGGGCCGCAGCGGGAGCCAGGGGTTGTCGATCGCGCCGGTGACGGCGCGCGGGGCGGACCCGGCGCTCTCCCCGCCGCACGCGGGCAGGGCCGGGGCGAGGACCACGGGGACGGCCAGGAGGCAGGACCGCCGCCGGGTGCCGCGCGGGGTCGTCACGGCGGACACCGTCGCCTCCTCGGGGCTCGGTCGCGGGAAGGCCATGATCAGAAGGCCATGATCGCCGCCCGGCGCCCCCGGTCCGGCGGAGCGCCGCCCCGCCGCCACCCGGATGGCGCAGCGCCCGCCGGGCCCCGCCCAGCCGCTCCGACCTGCGCCGTTGCCCTGCCGGCCGGTGCCCGCGCGCCGGGTCGCGGCCGGGTGCCGGACCTACGCTGACGGCATGCCCACCGCCGTTCCGGATCCGGGCGCCCGGCCGGGAGCCGAAGGGAGGCCGCCATGAAGGCAGTCCAGTACCGGGAGATCGGCGCCGCGCCGGAGGTCGTCACCGTGCCGGATCCGGAGCCGGGGCCGGGGCAGGTGCTGCTGAAGGTCGCCGCCGCGGGCGTGTGCCACTCCGACATCGCCGTGATGAGCTGGCCCGCCGAGACCTTCCCGTACGCGCTGCCGCTCACCCTCGGCCACGAGGGCGCGGGCACGGTCGAGGCGCTGGGCGAGGGCGTCACGGGCGTCGCGGAGGGCGACCTGGTCGCCGTCTACGGCCCGCAGGGCTGCGGGCGCTGCGCCAAGTGCGCCGAGGGCAAGGAGAACTACTGCCTGCGCGCGGCCGAGCTGGGCATCCACCCGCCGGGCCTGGGGGCACCGGGCGCGATGGCGGAGTACCTGCTGATCGACGACGCGCGGTTCCTGGTGCCGCTGACCGGGCTCGACCCGGTGACGTCGGTGCCGCTGACGGACGCCGGGCTGACGCCCTACCACGCGATCAAGCGCTCGCTGCCGAAGCTGGTCGCCGGGAGCACGGCCGTGGTGATCGGCACCGGCGGCCTCGGCCACGTCGCCATCCAGCTCCTGCGCGCGCTGACCCCGAGTCAGGTCGTCGCGCTGGACGTGTCGGAGGAGAAGCTGGCGCTGGCCCGGGACGTCGGGGCGCACGAGGCCGTGCTGTCGGACGAGCACGCGCCCGGGCGCGTCCGGGGCCTCACCGGCGGCATCGGCGCGCAGGCCGTCTTCGACTTCGTGGGCACCCAGGCCACCGTCACCACGGCGGGCGCGGTCGCCGCCGTGGAGGGGGACGTCGCGATCGTCGGCATCGGCGGCGGCGCGCTGCCGGTCGGCATCGCCACCACGGCGTTCGACGTCGAGGTCAGCGCGCCCTACTGGGGCAGCCGGGGAGAGCTGGGCGAGGTGCTGGCCCTGGCCAGGGCGGGCGCCGTCGAGGTGCACGTGGAGACGTACGGCATCGACGAGGCGCCGCTGGCCTACGAGCGGCTGCACGCCGGAAAGGTCAACGGCCGCGCCGTCATCCTTCCCCAGGGATGACCGGCGCGGCCGGGTGCCGACGCGCGTGCCGGGTGCCGGCGCGCTGCTCAGGCGGTGAGGTCGACCCCACGGGCCGAGGTGGCGCCGATCTCCTCGGCGATCTCGGTGAGCACCGGCGCCGGGATGGTGCCGTCCACGGTGAGGGCGATCAGCGCCTCGCCGCCCTCCTCGGCGCGGGCGACCTGCATGCCCGCGATGTTGATCTGCGCCTCGCCCAGGATGCGGCCCAGGGTGCCGACGATGCCGGGGCGGTCGGTGTAGCGGAGGAACGCCATGTGGTCGGCCACCGCCAGGTCCACGGTGTGCTGGCCGATGGCGACGATCTTCTGCAGGTACTTCGGCCCGGCCAGGGTGCCCGAGACGGAGACGACCTCGCCGCTGGTGAGGGTGCCGCGCACGGTGATGAGGTTCCGGTGGTCGGGCGACTCGGAGCTGGTGGTCAGCCGGACCTCGACGCCGCGCTCCTGCGCGAACAGGGGCGCGTTGACGTAGGAGACGGTCTCGGCCACCACGTCCTCGAAGACGCCCTTGAGCGCGGACAGCTCCAGGATCTTCACGTCGTGCTGGGTGATCTCGCCGCAGACCTCGACGTCGAGCCGCTGGGCGACCTCGCCCGCCAGCGCGGTGAAGATGCGGCCCAGCTTCTCGGCCAGCGGCAGGCCCGGGCGCACGTCCTGGGCGATGACGCCGCCCTGCACGTTGACCGCGTCCGGCACCAGCTCGCCGGCGAGGGCCAGCCGCACCGACTTGGCGACGGAGATGCCCGCCTTCTCCTGGGCCTCGCCGGTCGAGGCGCCCAGGTGCGGGGTGCAGACCACGGTGTCGAACTCGAACAGCGGCGAGTCCGTACAGGGCTCGGTCGCGTAGACGTCGAGGCCGGCGCCGGCCACCCGGCCCTCCTTGAGCGCGCTGAGCAGGGCGGCCTCGTCCACGATGCCGCCACGGGCCGCGTTGACGATGCGGACGCTCGGCTTGACCTTGTGCAGCGCCTCGTCGCCGATGAGGCCCAGCGTCTCGGGGGTCTTCGGCAGGTGGACGCTGATGAAGTCGGCGGCGGCGAGCAGTTCGTCGAGGGAGACCAGCTTGACGCCCAGCTGCGCGGCGCGGGCGGGCTGCACGTACGGGTCGTAGGCGAAGACCTTCATGCCGAAGGCGGCCATGCGCTGGGCGACCAGCAGCCCGATGCGGCCCAGGCCGACGACGCCGAGGACCTTCTCGGACAGCTCCACGCCGGTGTACTTGCTCCGCTTCCACTCGCCGTTCTTCAGCGCGGCGTTGGCCTGCGGGATGTTGCGCGCGGTGGAGATGATCAGGCCGCAGGCCAGCTCGGCGGCCGTGACGATGTTGGAGGTGGGGGCGTTGACGACCATCACGCCCGCCTTGGTGGCGGCGGCCACGTCCACGTTGTCCAGGCCGACGCCCGCGCGGGCGACGACCTTCAGGCGACGGGCGGCCGCGATCGCCTCGGCGTCGACCTTGGTGGCGCTGCGGATCAGGACGGCGTCCACGTCCGCGATCGCGCTCAGCAGGTCGGCACGGTCGGCGCCGTCACAGTGCCGGATCTCGAAGTCCGGGCCCAAGGCGTCGACGGTCGCGGGCGACAGCTCTTCGGCGATGAGTACGACAGGCTTGCTCACTGGTCTCACTGGTCCTTTGCGGTAGGCCGGGTCCCGACGGCCGACGGCGGGGAGAGAGGGAGAAGGCCGCGTGGAGACGCACGACGCTGTGAGCCTGTGACGCGTTTGGCAGTGCTGTGCAGTGTATCGGCGCGGTGGCGACCCGCCAGACGTCTGACGGAGGCCACCGCCCGATCGAGCGAACTCCCGCGGTGGGGTGCGGCCGGGGCGGCCGGCAGGGTCAGCGCTCCTCGTCGACCCAGCTCATGAGCTTGCGCAGCTCCTTGCCGGTGGTCTCCAGCAGGTGGTTGGCGTCGGCCTTCTTGTACTCGTTGTAACGGGGCAGGCCCGCGGCGTACTCGGCCATCCAGTTCTTCGCGAAGCTGCCGTCCTGGATCTCGCCCAGGATCCGCTTCATCTCCGCCTTGGTGTCGGCGGTGATGACGCGCGGACCGGAGACGTAGTCGCCCCACTCGGCGGTCTCGGAGACCGACCAGCGCATCTTCTCCAGGCCGCCCTCGTACATCAGGTCCACGATCAGCTTCAGCTCGTGCAGACACTCGAAGTACGCGATCTCCGGCTGGTAACCGGCCTCGACCAGCGTCTCGAAGCCGGCCTTCACCAGCGCCGCGGTGCCGCCGCACAGCACCGCCTGCTCGCCGAAGAGGTCGGTCTCGGTCTCCTCGGTGAAGGTGGTCTTGATGACGCCGGCCCGGGTGCCGCCGATGGCCTTGGCGTAGGACAGGGCCAGCGGGAACGCGCTGCCGCTGGCGTCCTGCTCCACCGCCGCGATGCACGGGACGCCGCGGCCCTCCTCGTACTGGCGGCGGACCAGGTGACCCGGGCCCTTGGGGGCGACCATGCACACGTCGATCCCGGCCGGCGGCTGGATGAAGCCGAAGCGGATGTTGAACCCGTGGCCGAAGAACAGCGCGTCGCCGGGCCGGAGGTTGTCGCGGACGGACTCCTCGTAGACCTTGGCCTGGATCGGGTCCGGCACCAGGATCATGATCACGTCGGCCTCGGCGGCGGCCTCGGCGGGCGTGGTCACGCGCAGGCCCTGCTCCTCGGCCTTGACCCGGGAGGTGGAGCCCTCGTGGAGGCCGACCCGGACGTCGACGCCCGAGTCGCGCAGGGACAGCGCGTGGGCGTGGCCCTGGCTGCCGTAACCGAGGACCGCGACCTTGCGGCCCTGGATGATGGACAGGTCGGCGTCGTCGTCGTAGAACAGCTCGGCCACTTTGAGACTTCTCCTTGTTGTTGCCTGGCGGGTGGTCCCGCGCGTGCGCCGGACCACGGTAAGCGGTGCGGACGGGTGGTGGACGTGCGGTCTCGCTATGCGGTCCGGTCCAGGGCCCGCAGCGAGCGGTCGGTGATGGACCGGGCGCCGCGGCCGATGGCGATGGCGCCGGACTGCACCAGCTCCTTGATGCCGAAGGGCTCCAGCATGCGGAGCATGGCCTCCAGCTTGTCACTGCTGCCGGTGGCCTCGATGGTGACGGCCTCGGGCGCGACGTCGACGGTCTTGGCGCGGAAGAGCCGGACGATCTCGACGATCTGCGAGCGGGTGTCGTTGTCGGCGCGGACCTTCACCAGGACGAGCTCACGGTGAACGGCCGCCGCCGGGTCCAGCTCCACGATCTTCAGCACGTTGACGAGCTTGTTGAGCTGCTTGGTGACCTGTTCGAGGGGCAGGGCCTCGACGTTGACCACGATGGTGATGCGGGAGACCTCGGGGTGCTCGGTGGTGCCCACCGCGAGGGAGTCGATGTTGAAGCCGCGGCGGGAGAAGAGCGAGGTGATCCGGGAGAGGACGCCGGGCTTGTTCTCCACCAGGACGGAGAGGGTGTGCTTGGACATGTCGGTTCGCTACCTCGGCGTGTGGGTCAGTCGTCGGCGTCGCTGAAGTCGGGGCGGACCCCGCGGGCGGCCATGACCTCGTCGTTGGAGGTGCCCGCGGCGACCATCGGCCAGACCATGGCGTCCTCGTGGACGATGAAGTCGACGACGACGGGGCGGTCGTTGATCGAGTTGGCCTTCTCGATCACGGCGTCGAGCTGGGCGGGGTCCTCGCAGCGCAGGCCGACGCAGGCCATGGCCTCGGCGAGCTTGACGAAGTCGGGGACGCGGGTGCCGGCACCGGCGGCCGGCGTGGCGGGGGCCTCCGGGCCCGAGTGGAGCACGGTGTTGGAGTAGCGCTGGTTGTAGAAGAGGGTCTGCCACTGGCGGACCATGCCCAGCGCGCCGTTGTTGATGATGGCGACCTTGATCGGGATGTTGTTCAGCGCGGCGGTGACCAGCTCCTGGTTGGTCATCTGGAAACAGCCGTCGCCGTCGATCGCCCAGACGGTGGCGTCCGGGCGGCCCGCCTTGGCGCCCATCGCGGCCGGGACCGAGTACCCCATGGTGCCCAGGCCGCCGGAGTTCAGCCAGGTGCCGGGGCGCTCGAACGGGAGGTAGTGCGCGGCCCACATCTGGTGCTGGCCGACGCCCGCGGTGAAGATCGTGTTGGCCGGGGCCAGTTGGCCGATGCGCTCGATGACCTGCTGCGGGGAGAGCGTGCCGTCCTCGGGCAGGTCGTAGCCCAGCGGATAGGTCTCGCGCCACCGGTCGAGCTGGCGCCACCAGGAGGCGTACCGGTCGGCGGCCTCGGGACCGCGCGCGGCGGCACCCTCCTCGCCGCTCAGGGCGGCGGTCAGGTCGGCCATGACCTCCTTGACGTCACCGACGATCGGGACGTCCGCGACGCGGTTCTTGCCGATCTCGGCCGGGTCGATGTCGGCGTGCACGATCTTGGCGAACGGCGCGAAGGAGTCGATGCGGCCGGTGACGCGGTCGTCGAAGCGGGCGCCGAGGGCGACGATCAGGTCGGCCTTCTGCAGGGCGGTGACAGCGGCGACCGAGCCGTGCATGCCGGGCATGCCCAGGTGCTGCGGGTGGCTGTCCGGGAAGGCGCCCAGGGCCATCAGCGTGGTGGTGACCGGGACGCCGGTCAGCTCGGCCAGCGCCTTCAGCTCGGCGGAGGCCCCGGCCTTGATGACGCCGCCGCCGACGTAGAACACCGGTCGCGCGGCCTCGGAGATCAGGCGGGCCGCCTCGCGGATCTGCTTGGCGTGCGGGCGGCTGACCGGGCGGTAGCCGGGCAGGTCCTGGGTGGGCGGCCAGGAGAACGTGGTGGTGCCGGCCAGGGCGTCCTTGGAGATGTCGACCAGGACCGGGCCGGGGCGGCCGGTGGAGGCGATGTGGAACGCCTCGGCGATGACGCGCGGGATGTCGGCGGGGTCGGTGACCAGGAAGTTGTGCTTGGTGACCGGCAGGGTGATGCCGCAGATGTCGGCTTCCTGGAAGGCGTCGGTGCCGATGCTCTTGCTGGGCACCTGACCGGTGATGGCGACCAGCGGGACCGAGTCCATGTGGGCGTCCGCGATCGGGGTCACCAGGTTGGTGGCGCCGGGGCCCGAGGTGGCCATGCAGACGCCGACCTTGCCGGTGGCCTGGGCGTAGCCGGTGGCCGCGTGGCCGGCGCCCTGCTCGTGGCGGACGAGGATGTGACGGACTGCGGTGGAGTCCATCATCGGGTCGTAGGCGGGGAGGATGGCGCCGCCGGGGATGCCGAAGACCGTGTCGGCGCCCACGGCTTCGAGGGAGCGGATGAGGGACTGCGCGCCCGTCACGTGCTCGATGGTGGCGGTGGGCTGCTGCGGTGCTCCACTTCGAGGTGCCCGCGGCTGGGGCTTCGGTGCCCCGGTGGCCTGCTCGGTCATCGGCGTTCTCTTCTCGGGGTGTGAGGGTGGTGGTGCTGATGCGGGTGCTGGTCGGTGGTGCGGGCGCGACGGGTGTCGTCGCAACAAAAAACCCCTCGTGCCGTCAGGCATGCGAGGGGAACGCGCCGCTGGGGGCCCACGGGGTGGTCCCGGGGTCAGCCGACGCGCCGTCCACGTACGAGAATTCGGGTGCGCATGAATCAGACACTGCTCTCCTCTCCCGGCGCGTGTCAAGCGAGCGTGTTTGACGTCTCACTATGTGGGCGCGATGGGCGAGGCGGCGGAATCGGCGGGCGCGGCCTTTCCCTCCCGGCCGCCGCGCTCGTCACGGCCCTCGCGACTCGCCTGGTGGCCATGGCTCCCGTGGTTGCCGTGGCTGCCATGGCTGCCGTGGCTGCCGTGGCTCGCCTGGCTCTCGCGGCCGGGGGCGCGGGCGGGCCGCCCCGGCTGGCCGGGCACCGGGCCGGGCCCGGGCGGCACCGGCAGCCGGCCGTCGTCGAGGACGCGGCGCAGCCGGGCGGCCTCCAGCGGCTCGCTGAACGCCAGCCCCTGCCCGCGGCGGCAGCCCATGGCGCGCAGGGCGACGGCCTGCTCGGCCGAGTCGACCCCGTCGGCCAGTGAGTCGATGCCCAGGTCGGAGGCCATCCGCAGCAGCCCGGAGACGATCGTGCACAGCTGCGGGGAGTCCAGGAGGCCGTCGACCAGCTCGCCGTCGAGGCGGACGAGGTCGACGGGCAGCCGGTGCAGGGCCGCCGCGGCCGTGCCGCCGCTGCCGAAGCCGCCCAGCGCCAGGCCGACGCCCAGACGGCTGAGGTCGGTGAACCGGCCGCGCAGCTCCTCGGAGGCGAGCACGGTGCACGCCTCGGGCAGCTCGATCATCAGCGCCTCGGGCGGCAGGCCGTGCCGCCCGAGCAGCGTCTCCACGCCGCCCGCGCCGAGGGCACGGTCCGCGAGCCGGCCGCTGGGCACCCGCACGCTGACCGGGACCGTGAACCCCTTGCGGTGCCGCCGGCCGGCCTCGGCGAGGGCCTGCTCCAGCAGCCAGCCGGTCAGCTCGGCGAGGCGGTCGTCCTCGGGGACCGCGGTGGGGGCCGACGCCTCACGGCGCCCGCCGCGCAGGAACTCCAGCGGGGTGCACAGCAGGCCGTGCGCGGAGCGCCAGCGGGCCTGCGCGGAGACGGCGACGATCGCCCCGTCGGACAGCGCGACGACCGGCTGGTGCAGCAGGGTCAGCTCCTCGGTGTGCAGGGCGCGCCGGAGCCGGTCGGCCACCTCGGTGCGGCGCACGGCCTCGGCCTGGAGCTGCGGCGCGTACAGCTCGACCCGGCCCTTGCCGGACTGCTTGGCCCGGTACATCGCCAGGTCGGCGTTGCGCATCAGGGCGGTGGGGGTGGCGCCCGGCTCGGCGAAGGCGACGCCAATGCTGGCCGCTACCCGCACCTCGCGGCCGTCCGCCACGTAGGGGCGGGAGAGCGCGGCGCGGACGCGCTCGGCGATCTCCAGGATCCGGTACTCGCGCGGCTGCGGCTCACCGCCGGCGTCCCCGGTGATGAGGGCGGCGAACTCGTCGCCGCCCAGGCGGGCGGTGGTGTCGCCGGTCCGTACGGACTCGCGCAGCCGCTGGGCGGCCTGGATCAGCAGCTCGTCACCGGCCTGGTGGCCCACCGAGTCGTTGACCGCCTTGAAGCCGTCGAGGTCGATGTAGAGCACGGCGGCGTCCGGGTCGCCGCCGTGCGCGCCGCTGAGGGCCAGCCGCAGCCGCTCGACGAACAGGGCGCGGTTGGGCAGGTCGGTCAGGGCGTCGTGCGAGGCGCTGTGCTGGAGCTGGGCCTGGAGTCTGACCCGCTCGGTGACGTCCCTGCTGTTGAAGATCAGACCGCCCTCGTGGCGCTTGACGCTGGACTCGACGTTGAGCCAGTGCCCGGCGCCGTGCAGGACCCGGCACTCGACCCGGGTGGCGGGCTCGCGGGCGGCCGGGACGGTCTGGAAGCGGCGCAGCTCGTGCATCACGCGGCCGAGGTCGTCGGGGTGGATGTGGTCCGCGAGGTGGCTGCCCATCAGCCGGTCGGCGTCCTTGCCGTAGACCCCGGTGGCGGCCGGGCTGACGTACCGCAGGCGGCCGTCGGGGTCGGCGATCATGATCACGTCGCTGGAGCCCTGGACCAGGGACCGGAAATAGTTCTCCCGGTGGGCCAGCTCCCTGGTCAGCGAGACGTTCTCCATCAGGGTGATGCCCTGGCGGACGAGGAGGGCGAGCACGACGGCGCACGCGACGACGACGACCACCCGGTCCACGCTGCGCCCGCTCACGATGATGAACAGCAGGCTCACGACGCAGACGGCGGCGGTCAGGTAGGGGGCGAGGACGGCGAGCGCGCCGGCCAGCGGGCGGCCGGAGCGGGCGGCGCGGGCCGAGGGCCCGGCGGACTCCTCGGCGGGCTCCTCCCCGGTGGGCTCCCCCGGCCCGGCGCGGCCGGCCATCCAGGGCGCGCAGGCCAGCATCAGCGAGCCGGCGAACCAGCCGGCGTCCAGCAGCCGGCCCGAGCTGTACTCCTCGCGCAGCACCGGGGAGGTGAAGAGCGCGTCGCACAGCACGGTCAGCGCGAGAGCGCCGATCGCCATGTCGATCGCCCGGCGGTGCGCGGCGGTCCGCCGGAAGTGCAGCACGAGCACCATGCTGACCAGGGCGATGTCCAGCAGCGGGTACGCCAGGGCGAGGGCGGCGCGGGTGACGCTCTCGCCCTGCCGGTGGGCCGCCTGGGCGAGGGCGACGCTCCAGGAGAGCGTCATCAGGGAGCCGCCGATGAGCCAGGCGTCGAGCGCGAGGCAGATCCAGCCGCCGCGGGTGACGGGCCGCTTGGCGAGCATGAGGAGACCGACGAGGGCCAGCGGCGCGAAGAGCAGGAAGCAGAGGTCGGCGAGCGAGATGCGGGGGACGGCGCCGCGCAGAACGACCTCGTACCAGCCCCAGATCGCGTTGCCCAGGGCCATCATCAGCGAGGACAGGCCGAACAGGGTCCACGCGGCGCGGAACTCGCCGGCCCGCGTGTGGGCGTACCACAGGCAGGAGCCCGCGGCGAGGAGGGCGGCGGCGCTCAGGCCGAAGTCGCCCATGGCGAGCGCCACGTACTCGGACCCCCAGCCGAGCGCGGCGCCCACGGCGTAGCCGGTGCAGACGGCGCCGAGCACCAGCCTGGGGACCGGGCCGCCGAGCGGTCCGGCCGCGTGCCCCTGGGAAGACCGCCGATGGGTCCACGGGTGGTGCATACGCCTGTCGCCCCCTCTCCTCGCGGGCTCGCCCGCGACGGACGATACACCAGAACCGTCACTCAGCGACATAGCCTTCTCACTCAAAGTGACGAAAAAGAGAAGCCATGGCCTACGCCACGGGCGCACCACCCGTCGCGACGACGTACCGGAGGGGCTCGCCCGCCGCGAAGCGCGCCAGTTGCGCGCGCAGCAGGCGCGCGGCGCGCGGGTGGAACGCCGTCGACGGGCCGCCCACGTGCGGGGTGATCAGGACGCCGGGCGCGTGCCACAGCGGGTGCCCCGGGGGCAGCGGCTCGGGGTCGGTGACGTCGAGCGCGGCGCGCAGCCGGCCGGACGCCAGCTCCGCGAGGAGCGCCCCGGTGTCGACGACCGGGCCGCGCGCGACGTTGACCAGCAGGGCGCCGTCCGGCATCCGGGCGAGGAAGTCCGCGCCGGCCAGGCCGCGGGTAGCCTCGGTGAGCGGGGTGGCCAGCACGACGACCTCGGCGCGCGGCAGGAGTCCGGGCAGCTCCCCGATGCCGTGCACGGGCCCGCGGGGCGCCGTCCGGGGACGGCTGGCGACCCGGATCACCTCGGCGACATCGAACGGCAGCAGCCGCTCCTCGATGGCGGCGCCGATCCCTCCGTAGCCGACGAGGAGCACCCGGCGGTCCGCGAGCGAGGGGCGGAACGCGGGCGACCAGCGCTCCTCGGCCTGGGCGCGCACCGCGCCTGGGATGCCGCGCTGGGCGGCGAGGATCAGCGCCAGCGCCAGCTCGGCGGTGCTGGTGTTGTGCAGCTCGCCCGCGTTGCACAGCTGCGCGCCGGACGGCAGCAGCGGCAGGGCGGGCAGCATGTGGTCGACGCCCGCGGTGAGGGTCTGCACGACGCGGACGCCGGTCATCCGGGCCAGCGGCCGGACGGCGACCTCCGTGCCCTTGAGGTAGGGCACGGTGTAGAAGGCGCAACGGGCCGGATCGGCGGGGAAGTCGCCCGTCCCGTCCCAGCGCAGGTAGGTCAGCGACTCGGGCAGCGGGGCCAGTTCGTCGGCGGGGTACGGCAGCCAGACGTCCGGGGATGTGGTCATGCGGCCAGGCTAGGGCCCGTCTTCACAGCGGCCGCCCTGCCCACGACGCTCCCCCGGCCCGGAGGCCGGGCGGTTCCCCCTGGGCACGCACGCTCGCCGCCTTGCCGCATCGCCCACGTACTCCCCCGGACCCCGTCCGGGGGAGTACGTGCCCACCAGGACGATCCGGCGCCGTGCGATCCCACGCACCGTGGGGGTCCCTCCCGGCCCCCCGGGCGGCCGGACGCCCCCTGTGCAGACGGACCCCAGGGCGACGCGGCGCAGGGCGTGTCGCCGTGCACCGCGTGACCGGGCGGCCGGCGGGCCGGACAGGCCCGGACACCCTGTGGGTCCACCCGCGCATCCCCGCGGAGTCCGGGGCCCACCACGCACGCCATCGGGCGCCGCGCGACACCCCACCGGGGGGACGCGGGCCGCCGCCGGAGCCGCACGCCACCGCCCGGAATTCCCGCGCACACCACGGACAATGGCCGCGACGCGCGGCGCTGCTCCGCGCCGCCGGGGCCGGGGCCGCGAGCGTGTCGGTCAGCCGGTGGCCGCCGTGCGGCTCGTGCCGACGATGCCCAGGCGATGGGCCAGGGCGGCGGCCTCGCCGCGGCCGGAGACCTCCAGCTTCGCCAGGATGTTGGACACGTGCACGCTCGCCGTCTTCGGCGAGATGAACAGCTCCTCGGCTATCTGCCGGTTGCTCCGCCCCGCCGCCACCAGCGACAGCACATCGTGCTCCCGGGGGGTCAGCCCGAAGCGCTCCGGCCCGCCGGGCTCCTCGCCGGGCGTCAACGGCAGGCGGGCCCGGTGGGCCAGCCGCTCGGTCTCCTCGGTCAGCGGCCGGGCGCCCAGCTCCGCCGCCACCGCGTGCGCCTTCGCCAGCAGCTCCCCGGCGCGCTCGCGGTCCCCCTCGGCCAGCAGCGTCTCCGCCCAACGCGCCCTGATCCGCGCCAGCTCCACCGGGCGCGTGATGCCGTCGAACGCGGTGGCCGCCGCCGCCCAGTCCGCCGGGGCCGCCCGGCCCTCGGCGCGCCGCAGCTCGGCCTCGACCAGCACCGCGTACGCCGCCCACACCGGGTACGCCGTGGGCAGCCCGGCGGCGAACTCCCTGATCCGCGCGATCGCCCGGTCCCGCCCCGGCTCGGCCGCCGGCACGCCCCGCGCCTCGGACTCGGCCACCGCCGCCGCGTCCACCATCGGCCACGTGTAACAGCCGTTCCCCGGTGACAGGCCCCGGTCGATCGCCCCGGCCAGCTCCTGGCGGGCGTCCAGGATCCGCCCGCGCGCCGCCGCCAGGCAGATCGCGTACTGCGCGGCCGGATGCGCGTACTGCGGCGCCGAGTCGTCGTAGCGCAGATGGTGCTCACGCATCACCGCCATCTCCGCCTCGGCCGTCTCCCAGTCGCCCCGGGCCAGCGCCAGCCGGACCAGGCGCTGCGCGGCCAGCGCCCTGGTCACGGGGATCTGCGCGGTGCTCCTGGCCTCCGCGGCGACCTCCTCGGACTCCGCCCAGCGGCCCAGGGAGAACAGCGCGTCCGCCCGGTTCCCGTGGATCCAGGACTGGGTGTCCCGCAGGCCGTACCGGTACGCCAGGGCGATGCCCTCGGCGGCCACCTCCAGCGACTCCTCGGAGCGGCCCATCCCCTCCAGCAGCGACTGGAGGTTCACATGGCTGCGGGTGAAGACGCCGACCATGTCGGAGGTCACCACCCGCTGGGCCACCGCCCGCATGTCGGCCAGCCCCTCCTCGCCCCGGCCCGTCTCGATCAGCAGCCCGCCCCGGCTGAGCAGCGCGTTCAGCTCGGTGTGCTCGTCGCGCACCTCGCGGGCCAGCTCCACCGCGCGCTCGGCGATGGCCAGGCTGCCGGGGCCCGGGTCGAAGATCACGCCCCAGGAGGCGGCCTCGGTGAGCACCCGCGCGTGCACGGGCGAGGGCGGGAAGCCGCGCAGCAGCTCCTGCGCGGTGCCCAGCTCCTGCCAGCCGTTCCCCCGGCCGAGCCAGCGCACCAGGCGGGACTTCTCCGTCCAGAACCAGGCGGCCCGCAGCGGGTGCCCGAGGCCGTCCAGCGCGCGGAGCGCCCGGTTCACCACGGACAGGCCCCGGTCGGAGTCGCCGGCGAAGCGAGCGGCGAGCGTCATCTCGGCCAGCATGTCGAGGAAGCTCAGGGTGTCGTCGGCACAGTCGCACAGCGGATACGACTCGGCGTCGTCCGCCACCTTCAGCCCGCACCTGACCTCCGTGGGCGCGTCGTCCCACAGCTCCAGGGCGCGCTCCAGGAGCTGGAGCTGCTCGGCGTACGCGTGGCGGCGCCGGGCGAACGTCGCCGCGCTGAGCACGGCGGGCAGGGCCTTGGCGGCGTCGTGCGCGCGGTACCAGTACGTCGCGAGGCGCGCGGGCAGCTCGTCGCCGGGCACCAGCGCCGGGTCCGCCTCCAGGGCCTCCGCGTACCGCCGGGCCAGCCGGGACCGCTCGCCCGGCAGCAGGTCGTCGTCCACGGCCTCGCGGGCCAGGGCGTGCCGGAAGCGGTACGTGCCGTCCTCCTCGTCCACGCGCAGGATGCTGCTGCCCACGGCCGCCCGCAGCGCCTCGATCAGGTCGTCCTCGCAGAGCCCGGCGACCGCGCGCAGCAGCCCGTACTCCACCTTTGAGCCGCCCTCGGCGGCGATCCGCACCACCCGCTGCGCGGTCTCCGGCAGGGCCTCGACCCGCACCAGCAGCAGGTCGCGCACCGAGTCGCTGATCATGCTCCGGCCGCAGCCCTCGGTGACGCTCGCCAGCTCCTCGACGAAGAACGCGTTCCCGTCGGAGCGGCGGTACACCTGGTCCAGCAGCTCCGCGGAGGGGGCGGTGCCCTTGATCCCGGCGAGCTGGCCGCGCACCTCCTCGCGCGTGAAGCGGGCCAGCTCCATGCGGTGGACCGTCCGCAGCCGGTCCACCTCGGCGAGGAAGGGGCGCAGCGGGTGGCGGCGGTGGATGTCGTCCGACCGGTACGTCGTCAGGAGCAGCACCCGGCCGCGCTGGAGCGAGCGGAAGAGATAGCCGAGCAGCTCGCGCGTCGAGCGGTCCGACCAGTGCAGGTCCTCGATGACGAGGACGAGGAGGCGCTCCTGCGCCAGCGACTCCAGAAGCCGCGCCGTCATCTCGAAGAGCCGGCCCCTGACCTCGACGTCCCGCGCGGCGCGCACCGCCGCGCTCGGCTCGCCAAGCTCCGGCAGCAGCCGCGCCAGCTCCCCGCCGAACCCGGTGGCGGCCCGCGTCAGCTCCTCGCCCAACTGCCGGTGCAGCGCCCGCAGCACCGTGGAGACCGGCGCGAACGGCAGCCCGTCGGCGCCCACCTCCACGCACGCGCCGACGGCGGTCAGCGCCCCGGCCGCGCGGGCCTGGCCGAGGAACTCCTCGACCAGCCGCGTCTTGCCGACCCCGGCCTCGCCGCCGATCAGCGCCGCCTGGGGCTCGCCCTCGCCGGCACGGGCGAGCCCCGCCGTCAGCGCGGCCTGCTCGGGGCCGCGACCGATGAAGACGGGGCTGACGGTTCTGCTCTGCATGCCAGGCAGCATCGCACACACGTCTGACAACCCTGCCCCGGTTTTCCGTCAGGCGCCCGCGCCCCAGCGGAGCACCCGCCGGCGTCCGCCACGGGTCCTTCCTCCGGGCGACACCCCGGCCTCTCCTTCCGTTCTCACCCGCCCCCGGGCGGGCGTGGCGGCGGGATCGCGGCGCGCCCTCCGCACCTCGGCCGCCAGCCGCTCCCGGTCGGCCTCCCGGCGGAGGGTCTCCATCCGTGCCTTGACGCCCTCGATGTCGTGGAACATGGTCGGCTTCCTTCGTCGTGGCTGGTCATCCGGTGTTTCCGGGCTGCTTCAAGGCTCCGTTCCCAGGGGTGCCCGCCACATCGGGCAGCTTCCGGAACTTCCCCGGCCGCGGGGTCCTTAGGACCGGGCGCCGGGGGTACTTAGGTCTCCGCCACACCGTTCGCCCCCGCATACGGGGGTCGTCAACGTGCGTCCGGTGCCGAGGAGTTGCCCTTGACGGCCGACTGGGCCGTGGGTGTACTGACTCCACGTGACGCGACCGCCACTCCCGGAGGTGCCACATGGCTCAGCAGGCTCGGCCGGCGCACTCGGGCACGCCGGGCGGCTGAACCATGGTCTACAGGACCGTCGACCAGCTCGCCGCCGCGGCGGAGTCGCTGGTCGACCGCGACCCCGACCTGTTCGTGCTGCGCCAGGTCGGCAAGTCCCGCCTCGGCCACCCGCTGCTGCTGCTGTCGGCGGGCACCGGCCCGGAGAACGTGCTGGTCGTCGCGGGCGCCCACGCCAACGAGCCGATCGGCGGGATGACCTCGCTCCGGCTGGCCGAGCGGGTCGCGAGGCGGCACGACACCTCGTGGCACTTCCTGCTCTGCGCCGACCCCGACGGCGCCCGGTACAACGAGGGCTGGCTGGGAACGCCCGCCTCGCTCGTCCACTACTACCGGCACTTCTTCCGGCCGGCCTTCGCCGAGCAGCCGGAGTGGCTCCCGGCCGGAGGTGAGCCGCCGCTGCCGGAGACGCGGACCATCGTCCAGCTCCTGGACGAGCTGCGGCCCGTGCTCCAGTGCTCGCTGCACGGCTCGGAGGTGGGCGGCGGCTGGGTGCAGCTCACCCACGACCTGCCGGGTGTCGCGGCGCCGCTGCACCGGGCCGCCGCGGAACTGGGCATCCCGCTCGACCCCGGCCCGTTCGACGCCTTCCACTGGCCGAGCCCGGCGCCCGGGGTCTACACGATGCCGCCGCCGGGCGGGATCGACCAGTTCCGGTCGCTGCCGGACAGCACCGCCCGGTCCACCTGGCTCTACCCGTTCCGCTACGGCACCGTCTCGGCCGTGATCGAGGCGCCGCAGTGGGCGTCCGAGGCCGCGACGGACCCGGCGCCGCACCCGTCGCCCGGCAAGGCGCTGCGGGAGATCGGGGACACGCTGCGGCACGACGCGCGGCTGGTGGCGGAGCAGCTCGACGCGGCCCGCCCCCACCTGGAGCGGCCCGAGCCGATGCTGCCGGCCGTCGAGGAGTTCCTCGCCAACGCGCCCGGGCTGGCGCGCGACTGGGAGCCGTCGGTGCTGCTGCGCGAGACCGGGCCCCGGCTGAACACCGGGCGCGTCGCCGGGCTGGACGTCGCGGCCCGGCGGCTGGTGATGCGGTCGGCGGCGATGCTGCTGCGCACCCTGCCCGCGCCGGGCGCGGGCCGGGCCGCGGCGGCCACGGCGGGCGTGCGCGGCACGCTGGAGCGGCTGCTGCGCCAGTGGTGCGACCGGCTGGAACGGGACTTCGCGCCCCGTCCGGTGCCCGTCGCGGACCAGGCCGAGTACCAGACGCGGGTGGCGCTGGCGCTCCTGGACCGGGTGCACTGACCGGCCGCCGGTTCCGTTCGCCTCCGGTACGGGCGGGGGCGCCCGGCATGGGCCGGGCGCCTGGCCTCACTCCGTCACGCCGAGCCGTTCCAGGATCATCTGCCGCGCCATCGCCGCGTCCGCCTGGCCGCGGGTCGCCTTCATCACCGCGCCGACCAGCGCGCCGGCCGCCGCGACCTTGCCGCCGCGCACCTTGTCCGCGATGGCCTGGTTGGCGGCGATGGCCTCGTCGACGGCCTGCCCCAGGGCATCGGTGTCGGACACGATCGCCAGGCCGCGCCGCGCGACCACCTCGTCGGGCCCGCCCTCGCCGGCCAGCACGCCCTCGATGGCCTGCCGGGCCAGCTTGTCGTTGAGCGAGCCCTCGGCGACGAGGGCGGCCACCCGGGCCACCTGGGCCGGGGTGATGGGCAGCGCGGACAGCTCCATGCCCTGCTCGTTCGCCCGGCGGGCCAGCTCGCCCATCCACCACTTGCGGGCCGCGGCGGCGTCGGCGCCCGCCTCGATGGTGGCCACGATGGGCTGGATGGCGCCCGCGTTGAGGACGGACCGCATCTCGTGCTCCGAGATGCCCCACTCCTCGCGCAGCCGGTTGCGGCGGACGCGCGGCAGCTCGGGCAGCGAGGCCCGCAGCTCCTCCACCCACTCCCGGGCGGGGGCGACCGGCACCAGGTCGGGCTCCGGGAAGTACCGGTAGTCCTCGGCCTCCTCCTTCACTCGGCCCGAGGTGGTGGTGCCGTTGTCCTCGTGGAAGTGCCGGGTCTCCTGCACGACGGTGCCACCGCCGTCCAGCACGGCGGCGTGCCGCTGGATCTCGAACCGGACGGCCCGCTCCACGCTGCGCAGCGAGTTCACGTTCTTGGTCTCGCTGCGGGTGCCGAACGTCTCCCGGCCGTGCGGGCGCAGGCTGAGGTTGACGTCGCAGCGGAGCTGGCCCATCTCCATCCGGGCCTCCGAGACGCCGAGGCCCCTGATGACCTCGCGCAGCTCGGCCACGTAGGCGCGGGCGATCTCGGGGGCGCGCGCGCCGGCGCCGGTGATCGGCTTGGTGACGATCTCGATCAGCGGGATGCCGGCCCGGTTGTAGTCCAGCAGGGAGTGCGAGGCGCCGTGGATGCGGCCGGTGGCGCCGCCGACGTGGGTGGACTTGCCGGTGTCCTCCTCCATGTGGGCGCGCTCGATGCCGACGCGGAAGATCTCGCCGTCCTCCAGCTGGACGTCCAGATAGCCGTCGTACGCGATGGGCTCGTCGTACTGCGACGTCTGGAAGTTCTTCGGCATGTCCGGATAGAAGTAGTTCTTCCGGGCGAAGCGGCACCACGGGGCGATCTCGCAGTTGAGGGCGAGACCGATGCGGATGGCGGACTCCACGGCGGTGGCGTTGACCACCGGCAGCGCCCCGGGCAGGCCGAGGCAGGTGGGGCAGGTCTGGGAGTTGGGCTCCGCGCCCAGGGTGGTGGCGCAGCCGCAGAACATCTTCGTCCTGGTGCCGAGCTCCACATGGACCTCCAGGCCCATGACGGGGTCGTAGGACGCCAGCGCGTCCTCGTACGACACCAGCTCTGTAACGGTGGTCACGGGGGTACTACCTCTCGGGTGCTCGGTGCCGCGGTCAGTCGGTGAGGGGGCCGGGGCCGTCCTCGCCGAGCCTGCGCAGCTCGCGCGCCAGCAGGGCGACGCTGGTGACGATGGCGGCGGCCGAGACGATCGCGTCCGCGAGCTGGAGCCGGTCGCCCTCGCTGCGCGCCTCCTTCAGGCGCTTGGCGACGCTGAAGGTCCCGAACAGCGTGGTGCCGAGGGACAGGTACATGCTCGCCTTGGACTTCTGCTTCTTCTTGCTCATAGCGCGGGCGCCTCCTCCAGGATCGGGTGTCCCCAGCGTGCCCGGAAGGCCGCCTCGACCGCCGCCCCCACGCGGTACAGCCGGTCGTCGGCCATGGCCGGGGCGATGATCTGCAGGCCCACCGGGAGTCCGTCCTCGGGGGCCAGGCCGCAGGGGAGGGACATCGCGGCGATGCCCGCCAGGTTCACGGGGATGGTGCACAGGTCTGCTCGGTACATCGCCATCGGGTCGTCGGCGCGCTCGCCGATCGGGAAGGCGGTGGTGGGGGTGGTCGGCGCCAGCACGACGTCGACCTGCTCGAAGGCCCGCGCGAAGTCGCGGACGACGAGGGTGCGGGCCTTCTGCGCGCTGCCGTAGTACGCCTCGTAGTACCCGGACGAGAGCGCGTAGGTGCCCAGGATGATGCGGCGCTTGACCTCCGGGCCGAAGCCCGCCTCGCGGGTGAGGGAGGTGACCTCCTCGGCGGACCGGGCGCCGTCGTCGCCGACGCGCAGGCCGTAGCGGATGGCGTCGAAGCGGGCCAGGTTCGAGGAGCACTCGGAGGGCGCGATCAGGTAGTACGCGGCGAGCGCGGCCTCGAACGACGGGCAGGACAGCTCCACGATCTCGGCGCCGAGCTCGCGCAGCAGCGCGACGGACTCGTCGAACCGCCGCATGACGCCCGCCTGGAAGCCCTCGCCGCGGAACTCCTTGACCACGCCGACGCGCAGCCCCTCGGCCGTGCCCGCGCGGGCGGCCTCGACCACCGGGGGCACGGGGGCGTCGATGGAGGTGGAGTCCAGCGGGTCGTGCCCGGCGATCACCGCGTGCAGCAGCGCCGCGTCCAGCACGGTGCGGGCGCAGGGGCCGCCCTGGTCGAGGGAGGAGGAGAACGCGACCATGCCGTACCGGGAGACGCCGCCGTAGGTGGGCTTGACGCCGACCGTGCCGGTGACGGCGGCGGGCTGCCGGATGGAGCCGCCGGTGTCGGTGCCGATGGCCAGCGGCGCCTCGAAGGAGGCGAGGGACGCGGCGGAGCCGCCGCCCGAGCCGCCGGGGATGCGGGTGAGGTCCCAGGGGTTGCCGGTGGGGCCGAACGCGCTGTTCTCCGTGGAGGAGCCCATCGCGAACTCGTCCATGTTGGTCTTGCCCAGGATCACGATGCCCGCGGCCTTCAGGCGCTTGGTCACCGTGGCGTCGTAGGGCGGGATCCAGCCTTCGAGGATCTTCGAGCCGACGGTGGTCGGCACGCCCTCGGTGGTGAAGATGTCCTTGAGCGCCAGCGGCACGCCGGCCAGCGGGCCCAGCGGCTCGCCCTTGGCGCGCTTGTCGTCCACGGCGCGGGCCTGGGCGAGGGCGCCCTCGCGGTCCACGTGCAGGAAGGCGTGCACCTTCTCGTCGACGGCGTCGATGCGGGCGAGATGGGCCTCGGTGACCTCGACGGCGCTGACGTCGCCGGAGGCGACGCGGGCGGCGAGCTCGGCGGCGGTGAGCCGGATCAGGTCGGCCATGTCCGTCACTCCTCCCCCAGGATCTGCGGCACCTTGAAACGCTGCTGCTCCTGGGCCGGGGCACCCGACAGCGCCTGCTCCGCGGTCAGGCCGGGCCTGACCTCGTCGGGGCGCATGACGTTGGTGAGGGGCAGCGGGTGGGAGGTCGGCGGTACGTCCTCGGTGGCGACATCGGCGACGCGGGCGACCGCGCCGATGATGTCGTCGAGCTGTCCGGCGAAGTGGTCGAGCTCCTCGGCCGTCAGCTCCAGACGCGCCAGCCGGGCGAGGTGGGCGACCTCCTCGCGCGTGATGCCAGGCATGTGGCGATCCTCTTGCTCGTCGCGGGCTGGGTTCTGATGGTGCGCGGACAGCGGCCGGGCCCCCGGCGCGGGTGGCGCCGCCGGCGGCGCCGCCGGCACGGCGGACGCGAGCCCGCTGTCGTACGCGACCCCAATCCTATGGGGCCCCCGGTGCCAGCCGCTCCCGCATTCCCGCGGCGGCCCCGGCGGACCTAGCGGACCTGGCGGACGGGGGCGCGGTCGGCGGGGATGTCGTGGGGG